>NZ_CAXUPU020000022.1:0-133575 GCF_964252755.1 Caballeronia sp. LjRoot29
TAAGCTTAATTACGACAGCGCAAGTGCGTTTATCGCATTATTTCGGCGAACATTGAGGACAACTCCCGGGGCGTTACATCGCTGCAGAGATACTGCCAATGTGATCTGCCCCTCAGTCCAGTCCGTTGAAGTGGCTTGAGTGGTGCCACTTGCCAAGGCTGGCGCACGCCCAAAAAGCCGTCACTCACCGTCTGCTTCTGGCCCCACAAACTGAACGGCGCTGAGCGCCAGTACCCGCCTCACTTTGTGGCCAAGGGACGCCGCAAAACGCAAGCGGCTCTTCAGTCGTGCGGCCAGAAAAGAAACAGCGCTGTACGTCGGTCGGCTATCATGCGTGTCCTCTTCGAAGTAGCTCCCTATGATTTCCGTCCGTAATGTCACGCTGCGCCGCGGCGTCAATGTCGTACTCGACAGCGCGTCCGTCACCTTCACCCCCGGTGAAAAAATTGGCCTTGTCGGCCGCAATGGCGCCGGCAAGTCATCCTTCTTCGGCCTTCTTAACGGCACGCTGCACGAAGACAGCGGCGAGTTCTCGATTCCCACTGCGTGGAAGATGGGCCAGGTTGCGCAGGACATGCCGGAGACCGAGCAGAGTGCGACCGACTTTGTAATCGAGGGTGATACCGTCATGCTGGCCGCGCAGGCCGAAGTAGCCGCTGCCGAGGCCAGCGACGATGGCATGCGCATGGCGCACGCCTACATGGCCCTGCACGACGCTGGTGCACACGATGCGCCCGCACGTGCCCAGGCGCTGATCCAGGGCCTGGGCTTCAGCGCTGCGCAGCTTAGCCAGCCGGTCAACAGTTTCTCCGGCGGCTGGCGCATGCGACTGCAACTGGCGCGCGCGCTCATGTGCCCGTCCGACTTGCTGTTGCTCGACGAACCGACCAATCACCTGGACCTCGACGCGCTGGTCTGGCTCGAAGCGTGGCTCAAGCGCTATCAAGGAACCATGGTCGTGATCAGTCACGATCGCGAATTCCTCGACGCGGTGACGCAGGTGACGGTGCACGTCGACAACGCCAAGCTGGTGCGTTATGGCGGCAACTACAGCAAGTTCGAAGACATGCGCGCTGAGCAGATGCTGTTGCAGCAGGCCTCTATGGCCAAGCAGGCGGACAAGATCGCCCACCTGCAGAAATTCATCGACCGTTTCAAGGCCACGGCCTCAAAGGCGAAGCAGGCGCAGAGCCGGGTCAAGGCGCTCGAACGCATGGAGAAGATCGCCCCCGTGCTTGCCGACGCGGAGTTCACCTTCGAATTCAAGGAACCGCTTAACGTTCCGAACCCGCTGTTGTCGATGCTGGACGCGAGCTTCGGCTACCCGGCGCCGACCGACGCACCGCCGGACACGCCGCCCACGGTCATCGTGCGGGGCATCAACCGATCCGTGCTGGCCGGACAGCGAATTGGCATTCTCGGTGCCAACGGTCAAGGCAAGTCCACTCTGGTGAAGACGGTGGCGCACGAGCTGGCCCTGATTGCGGGCGAGATCAGCGAAGGCAAAGGGCTGAACATCGGCTACTTCGCACAGCAGGAACTCGACGTGCTGCGCCCACTCGACACGCCGATGGAACACATGATCCGCCTTGCCAAGGACACGCCGCCGAACATGCGTGCCCCCGGTCAGAGTGGCACCGAACAATCGCTTCGCACCTTCCTCGGCACTTTCAGCTTCGGTGGCGACATGGTCCATCAGAAGGTCGGCACGATGAGCGGCGGCGAAAAGGCGCGGCTCGTGTTGTGCATGATCGTGTGGCAGCGCCCCAACCTGCTGCTGCTCGATGAGCCGACCAACCACCTCGACCTGGCCACACGCGAAGCGCTGGGCATGGCACTCAACGAATTCGAAGGCACGGTGTTGCTGGTCAGTCACGACCGGTCCCTGTTGCGCGCGGTCTGTGATGAGTTCTGGCTCGTCACCGATGGTGGCGTCGAGCCCTTCGACGGCGATCTCGACGATTACCAGCAGTTCCTGCGCGACGAAGCTCGTCGCATCCGTGAACAGGCTGCCGGGGAGCAGAAGATCGCCGCCTGAGTCAGCCCCGTGGCAGTTCCAGTTCGGAAGCTGCCATGGCGAATCGCGGACGACCGGCTGCGCCTCTTCGGATAACGAATCACCTTATCCAACGTGATTGGAAGATCGCGAATTCGCTTGCCGGTGGCATTAAAAACCGCGTTCGCGATGGCCGCGCCCGCTCCGTGGTTCCGATCTCGCCAACGCCGCGCGCGCCCATTGGCGTGTGAGGGTCCTCCAGAAGCGACGTCCTGGGGTCAAAGTCCAATTCAAGCTCATTGCCGTTAATGACGACATGCATGCTTGAAGCGAACAGAAGTACGGCAATTCCCTGCTTACAAATCGCGGGCAAGCTCGCGAGCTTTTTCGCTGGCCTCATTGCGGGACGCATGGTCCTGCTCGGGGCCTGCCAACGTTTTTTCAACGCTGATCACACGTACGTCGGTGATCCCAACCATGCGCGACCACATGGTGAGATAAGCGGTCTGAAAGTCGAACTGATCCTGTGGAAAATCCGCCCCAAGCTGAACGCCTCGCGCCGCGATCGTGACGACCGTCCTTCCGCCAAGCAGGCCGTTCAATCCTCTTTCGTCGAATGTAAACAGCACGTCCTTTTGCGAGATGACATCGATCAGATGTTTGAGCCGATACGGGATGCCGAAATTCCACATCGGTACGCTGAAGAGAATGACGTTTGCCTGCCGGAACCGTTCAGCAAGCGTACTGACGGCGCGCCACGCGTCAGCCTGCACGGGATCGAGCGGCCGGCCCTCGATGCCCGCGTATTTTGCTTCGAGCACCGGCCCGTCGAAAACAGGCAGGTCGATTTCCCAAACGTTCAGTTCGTCGACGGTCCGGTCCGGATGTCCCTCCTTCCATGCGTCAATGAAGGCGTTAGCGACCTGCCGGGACGCTGAGCGCCCTGTGCGCGGCGAACCAATTACGTGAAGAAGATGCATAAGTGCTCGCAAAGGTAAGTTGAATGAAGAGCGAATCGCCGCGCTGTCATGTCATGTCATGTCATGTCAGCACCGGCGTCAGGTCCGGATCGCCTTTGGCCATCGCCCTCTGATACCCGGCTCGTTCGCCGATTCGCTGAAGATACGCCAATAAGTGAGGATATGGCTTCAGATCAAGCGGATGAAACAGACGCATCGTGGTCAGCGAAAAGACACTCATGATGTCTGCCGCGGTGAACGCGCTGCCAGCAAGATAGTCGTTCTGTGCAAGCTGCGCTTCGATCAGCGCGAGCACCTTGTCCAGTCGTCCCTGCGCCGACGTCAGGATCGGATGGTCCCGTGCCAGCCCGCAGCGCCCAATGAACATCGATCGGCCCATTACCGGCTGAAGATTGCCATTGGCGAAGTGAAACCAATAAAGATAGGCAGCGAAATCGGGATGATCGGGCCCATGCTGCAGGCGTCCGTGACCGTATCGGGCGAGAACAAATTGGACGATCGCGGCCGACTCGGCAAGCAAGATCCCATCGGCTTCAATGAGCGGTGCGGCGCCGAGCGGATGCAGCGCCTTGAGTTCCGGCGGTGACAGCTGCGTGACCGGGTCGCGCGTGTATTTTTCGAGCTCGTAAGGAACCTCGAGTTCTTCACAGAGCCAGACGATCCGTTCCGACTGTGAGTGACCAAGGTGATGGATTTTTAGCATGAACCTTTCCTTGTAAGAAGTGCGGCAAGTGATCCGATTCTTCCGGATAACGTCGGCACGCGTTGATTCAAAAAACGACCCCCGGCCGCAAGTCGGTAACGCATATCCTGTGCCCCTTTTCTTGTCGTCAATTCAGACGGCCAATGCAAAAGCCGCCTGAAGATAGTCCATCAGCAGCTTGACACGCACTGGCACTCGTCTGCCGGCGGGATGAACCAGGTAGGTGGGAACAGATTCACGCTGGAGCTGCGGCAGGAGCACCTGCACTTCGCCTGTGGCAATCTCCGGCGCGACGACCCACGCTGGTACCTGCGCGATGCCAAGTCCACACAATATGCCCGCGCGAATTTGCTCGGCGTCGCCGGTCATGAACGGTCCGCGCGGCGTGTAGGCGACCGTCTCGTCACCCGACCCGAATACCCACGGACGACGTTCCCGCCCATGGGCGAAGACCACGCAGTCGTGCGCATCGAGATCGTCGAGACACGTCGGCATCGCGTGCGTCGCGAGGTAAGTGCGGCTTGCGACGAGTAGGAAAGGCGAGTCGCAAAGCTTCCTCGCGGTCATCGAAGAATCCTGCATGCGGCCATGACGGATCGCGAGATCGATCCCGTCGCCGATCAGATCGACCTGACGCTCCGAGACCGACATCTGGATTTCCACGTCCGGATAACGTCGGAAGAACTCGGGCAGCAGCGGCGTAATACACAGGCGTCCGTGCGCGGGCGACGCGCTCAGACGGATCAAGCCGCGCGGCGATTGCTGCCTGTCGCCCACCGATGACTCGGCGAGATCGACATCTTCCAGCAGCGTCTTCGCCGAGGAATAGAACGTTTGCCCCGCTTCGGTAACGCTCACCTGGCGCGACGTGCGTGCAAGCAGTTGCGCGCCCAGATAGCGTTCGAGCGCGCGGATCTGCTTGCTCACGGCGGGCTGCCCCATCCCTTCGGCACGCGCCACGGCCGTGAAGCTGCCACTTTCGACCAGCCTTACGAAGAGCCGCATTGCGTCGAGTCGATCCACTTGTTCCGCTCCCCTTTCATCAATTCCGAATTGGAATCAATGGTATGCCCGTTACAGCCGTTTTCGCAATGGATCAGGACGCTTAAGGTAGCGCTTTCCAATCAAGGAGTTAAACGATGAAAGCGATTTGTGTAACGGCCCCGCGAGACCTGGAAGTGCGCGAGGTGCCGACGCCCACCGAGGCGGCAGCGGGCCATGTGCTGATTGAAATGGCAGGATCCGCGATCAATCACGGCGACAAGACTTTCCTCAAACAGCCCGCGTCGTTGGGAGTAGCGCTGCCTACCGTTCGGCACGACGTTTGGGGGGCATCGGGTGCGGGTACCGTTATCGCGGTCGGAGACGGGGTGCCATCGCGGTACGCCGGTCGACAGGTCGCCATTTACCGGTCGCTTGGACGCAGCGCGGAAAGCATAGGGCTATGGTCGGAGCGGGCGCAGATGCCTTACACCACCTGCCTGATCTTGCCGGACCATGTGTCGGCCCTGGATTACAGCGGCTCGCTGGTCAACGTGATGACGGCGTACGCGTTTATCGATGAGATTATCGCGGCGGGGCATCGGGGCATCCTTGTCACGGCAGGGAATTCGGCGACCGGCAACGCGATCGCCGCGCTTGCCCGCGAACGCGGCTTGCCGGCAGCTTTCCTCGTTCGCACGGACGCAGCGCGCGACGCGTTGCATGCCGCGGGTATCGAACATGTGATCGTGACCCATGAAGGGTTCACGGCGACGCTCGCCGAACTCTCAGCGAAACTGGGAGCGACGGCGGTGTTCGACGGCGTGGGCGGCCGGTTGCTCAGCGACGTGGCAACGGCCTTGCCGGTGAATTCGACAATCTGGTGCTACGGTTTTCTGGACGCGGCGTCGCCAGTGTCGTTCCCGAGCGCGCTGGTCATGATGAAGAACCTCGTCATCCGGCGTTTCAGCAACTTCGACAGCGCGACCGTCAAGGACCGGGGAAGACTCGGGGCCGCGTTGCGGGCGCTCGAACCGGTGATCGAGGATCGGCTATACCGGACCCGGATTGGCGAAACGTTCGTCTATGAGCAAATCGACGCGGCGATGACTTATGAGGGCCGGGACGGCACGAAGGCCATTCTGACCGCGTGACGCTGTTCGTTGAGGCATGACAAAGCTGGATCAGGCGCCAGCGGCTTCCTTGGGACGCGTGCGACGTTTAAAAAATCGAACAATGCCCCACCTTCGTTCAAATTGTCGACTCGTATAAACTGTACCGATGACCCATGAAATCGACTACCTCAACCCCGCCCTTCCCCGTGGCCTCCGACGCGTGTCGATGCCTGTGGTCGACGCGACTCCCGCCACACTTGATGGATTCGGCAGGCTTGTGACAGACCCGAGCGAGTGCTCGATCGAGATCGTGCAATGGCCGGCAGTGGGGACAAGGCCAATCGACCCCGGAACCGGTGATGAGGCAGGCACGACCGAAGGGACATTCGTGAGCGAATGGCGCGGGGATATTCTCTACGGCCGAAACGAGGCCGTGGGCGGGAACTACATCCTTGCATACGCGAAGGAGCCTGAAGCAGCGCGCGACGACAACGCCAATGCCCCGGAACTCATGTTACTTTGGCATGCGAACTATCACCCCGACGGCGGACAACTTTTCTTTCCTCTCGACCATCGTCCGTTCTACATTCCACTCGCGTTGCCCGGGGACGACATTACACCCGAGAAATTCGTGTGCTTTCGCTTCAATGGCCAGCAGGGTCTCTACATCCACCCGAACGTCTGGCATGAAGGTGTGTTCACGCTTAGCGGGACGCAGCGGTTTTTTGATAAGCAGGGCGCAGTCCATGCGCGCGTCTCTGTCGACTTTGCCCGCGAGTTTGGCTGTCTTCTCGAGGCGCCGATCGCCAGCGCCGCCTGACCGTCTGGTCGAGGAGCGCGTCAAGCCGGCTGTAGAGCGCGGAGGAATTCAATCTCTGCCTAAAAACGAATTCCACCGCATTGCACTGGACCACTCAGCACGTCGTCCAGATGAGTACGTGTCATCTCACGCCGATTTCAAGGCAGCAACACGATCTTGCCGATGCTCTGGCGGCTTTCAAGTTCCCGGTGGGCCTGCGCGCCGTCTCGCAACGCGTACGTTCGCGAAACGCGCGGCGTCACGTCGCCCGACCGGATCCAGTTGAACAATTCCGTGGTGCGCGTCTGGCGCTCTTCAGCCGTGGTGAGCACGTTCCACAGGTCACCGCCGACCAGCGCCAGCGACCGGTCCATGAGCAGCCGCGGGTCCACGGGCGCCGGATCGCCCGCCGCCATGCCGTAGAAAACGATCGTGCCACCGGTGCGCGCGGCGTCCAAGCTCTCGCGCAGCGTCGTGCCTACCGAGTCGTACACCACGTCCGCGCCGCGCCCGCCCGTGAGCGACTTCACGGCCTCAAGCCAACCCTCGGTGGGGATCACAAACTCCGTGCCGAGATCGCGCACGGCTTTCCGCTTGGCCTCCGTCGAAGCGATGCCGATGACGCGCGCCCCCAAGTGCCGCAGGATCTGGACGAGGAGCAGCCCCACGCCTCCTGCCGCTGCGTGCACAACGGCCCAATCCCCGGCGCGCAACGCGACGCTGTCGCGGCACAAGTACTGCGCGGTCAGGCCCTGGAGCAGGCTGCCGGCGGCCATCTCGAAGGAAATTTCATCCGGCAACGCGACGAGGCGGCTCACATCGACCGCGCAGAGTTCCGCGTTGGCGAATGGGCTGTCGGCGAAACCCACACGCTGACCGGGCTGCAGGCCGCTGCGCTGAGGCGCCGTGACGACCTCGCCAGCGCCCTCGTAGCCGAGGATCCACGGCGGCGCCCCGGCAAGGTGGTAGTTCCCCTTGCGCCGATAAACATCAGCGAAGTTCAGGCCGATGGCGCGCATGCGCACCAGCGCCTGCCCGGAGCCCGGAACGGGATCTGGCACCGCTTCGTAGCGGAGGACGTCGGCATCGCCGAATTGATGAAAGACTAGAGCGTGCATGGATACCCCATATGGTCCTGCCGAAACGTGATTTTCTTCACAGGGATCTCGTCACGCCGCCATCGACACGCAGGTTCTGACCGGTGATGTAGCCCGCCCCCTCGGAAGCCAGGAAGGCGACAGTCGCAGCGATCTCGTCGCTCCGGCCGTAGCGCTGCATTGGCACGCTTTCCCGGCGTTCGTCAGTTTCGGGAAGGCTGTCTATCCAGCCGGGGAGGATATTGTTCATGCGGATGTTGTCCGCTGCGTAGGTGTCCGCGAAAATCTTCGTGAAGGCAGCCAGGCCCGCCCGGAACACGGCGGAGGTCGGGAACATGCCGGAGGGTTCGACGGCCCACGCCGTCGAGATGTTGATGATCGTGCCCGACTTCTGCTGCTTCATCGTCTCCACCACGAGCCGCGATGCACGGACGACATTGAGGAAATAGACGTCCATGCCTCGGTGCCAGTCGTCGTCGGACATTGCAAGCACCTCGCCACGAGGGCCATGCCCCGCGCTGTTGACCAAGACGTCGATGCGTCCCCAACGCGCCAGCACCTGATCGACGAGGCCTCGCAGATCCGCTTCTGATTGATTGGATCCGGTGACCCCGATTCCCCCCAGCTCGCGGCCGAGGGCTTCGCCCTTGCCCGAGGAAGACAGCACGGCGACCCGGTAGCCGTCCTTCGAAAGCCGGCGCGCCGCAGCAGCGCCCATGCCGCTGCCTCCTGCCGTGATGATGGCAACCTTTTCTACTGTCACGATATGTCCTCTCTGTCCTTTGGTACCGCGCTGATGCCAAATGGCACTGGCGCTTGTCGATTGATAGACTAGTCACAAGACGGCGATCAGTCGAGCCCGAACACCTACATCCACTCAGTAGAAAATCTACAGTCAGCTAATGAATATCCCCCTGCACGGGCTTCCGTCGCTGAAAGCGCTTCGCGTCTTCGAGGTCGTGGCGCGGTGTCTGAATTTCCGGCTTGCCGCTGACGAACTCGATGTGACGCAAGGGGCCGTGGCGCAGCTGATGCGCGCACTCGAAGCCGATCTGCGCATCAAGCTATTCGAGCGGCATTCGCGTGGCCTGGCGCTGACCGAGGCCGGTGGTGCCTACGCCGGCCGGGTACGACGCGCGCTGGAAGAGATCGCCGAAGCCACGCGCTTGCTTCGTCCCGGCGAGCAGCACGTCACGATCAGCGTGGCTCCGACGATCGCAGCGAAGTGGCTCTTGCCGCGATTGCCTCGCTTCACCGCGCGCCATCCCGACATCGATTTGCGCGTCCTGGCGACGGACCGCGTGTCCGTTTTTCACACGGACGGCGTCGATCTGTCGATCCGTTATGGGCGCCCGCCGTTTGGTCCGGGCGTCGAGACGCAACTGCTGTTCGAGAACACCCTGATCGCGGTGGGTAGTCCGTCATTGCTTGCCGGAGCGGCGGCCATTGCGCCAGAACAGCTGGCAAACAGTCCACTGATACACGACGCACACGACTCGTGGCCGGCGTTTCTCGCGCAGGCAGGCGTGACGCTTTCTCCGTCGAAGGGCATCCGGTTCAACCAGACCGCCCTGGCGATCGATGCGGCGATCGCGGGCCAGGGGTTCGCGCTCGCCAGTCCGTTCTTCGTCGCGCTTGACCTGGCCGCCGGCCGCCTGGTGCAAGTGGTGCCGCAGGTCTTGCGCACAGGCTCCGACTACTATGTGGTGTCACCGCGACGCGCTCGCAGCGACGCGCCAATGGCCGAAGTAGCCGCATGGCTCGCAGAGGAGGCAATGAGCCCGGATCGTCCAGTCGAACTGCGTACGCGACAGGGTGGCGCCTGAGGCCGCTAAGCTCCAGCCTGCGGACCAAATCAATGCGTTTATGTCAGATCATGTAGATCCTTCTGTTGCGGCGGCATCAGGAGGAATTCGGAAAACTCGACTGTCAAACCGCCGCGCTTCGGGCTGCAGCAAGCAGCTCCTACGAAGTAACTCGCCGCTTTGGGAAACGGCGCCAGCCGTAACATGGGCCACGTCATGCCATCGATAGAAAACTGTATTCTCAGGGCTCCCCGCTCGACCGTCGCGCGCAGCCAGAATCCGTCGGCCGTCGCGATCGGCGATCCCAACGCCCAATCCGACTGGTCAAGCGTGATGACGCTGCTCATCATCAAAGCGCCATCCGTAAGCTCCACGCCGGCCTTCGCCAAGTTGCGCTCGTCAACGCGAATCAGCAATCCAGCCTGGTCATAAAGCGACGCGAAGTCTCCACGCACATGAATTTGTGCCGAGAAATCACCCTTGGTTCGGATCCCGAATGAATGCCCCGAGTCATGGATAAAATCGTAGTATGTCTCGCGCCAAAAATCGGTTTCCGGGTCCGTCTTGACCCACAAGCGACCGCTTTTCAAAGCCCACTCGCCGGGCTCGTTCAACCATTTGCATCGCTCGAACATGGACTCCTCCTGGAATGAATATGCGCGACGGTAAGCCCCATGTAACTACGCCTTAAGTCACCCACAGCCGGATTCATCTGTATCTAGATTCGCCATCGCGGGTTAAAAATCGGGCCGGATCATCGTCCTCGACATAGGGATACGTCCGCTTTCGGCCGGCTTAGGCTAGCCAACGTCAATCCCCGCGCACCGCGAGAATTCAACCGAAATGACAGCATCCGATAATTTCAGTAGCGTAGAGTAAGCGATTGATTGATCGTATCAAGATGTGTTTTCTGGACGGATGAGCCTTTCATCAGCAAGGACCACTCGGCGCTGCAGACTAAAGGCTTAATAAAAACCTGAGCGAACAAATGGCGAACATTCCTGCAATCGAGTTGCTGAAGGAGTTTAAGCAACGCATTGATCCGGTTGACCGCAAGAAGGATCTTCTTGCAGCCATTCCGATCGTTGCCGTGAGTCTGGTCGCCGCAACCACTGCCCTCGTTACGTCACCCCAGATTGGCGCTTTCATCTGTTTCGTCGCGTGCATGCTTGCTGGTACCTTGATTTGGCGCATGCGCGCATTGAGCCGGGCAGAAACCTCCTCGCAGCAACTCGCTCACAACCTTCTTGGCATGGCGGAGGACTGCATCAAGTTACTTGATGTGGAAGGGCGCATCCTCTTCATCTCAAACGTAGGCATGGTGCTTGTCGAGGCTTCTCCTGACGACGTGCTTATCGGTCAGGATTGGCTCGCATTTTGGGAAGGCCCTGACGCCAGAGCTGCTTTTTCGCGAGCACGGGGCGGTGAGGCCGTCACTTTTTCGGGGCCCTGCAACTCGCTCGCTGGAAACTTGAAATGGTGGACTTCCGCGTTTGCTCCTGTCTTCGGACGCAATCACGAGGTGGTCGCAGTCCTATGCAAATCGCGTGACATCACAGCAGAGACCTCGCTCATCAATGAACTGAGCGCGTCGGCCAAACTTCAGCGAGATATGGAAGGACATGTAGACGCCGTCTTCTGGTCTGCCAGTCCGGATTTCAAGCATCTGCATCACGTGAGTTCCGCGTTCGAGCGCATGTGGGAAATGCCCGTAGCCGAGATCATGAAGGACAATACGATCTGGTCGCGCCGCGTCGAGCCTTGCGACCTGGTCGAACTAAGAGTGAAGATGAAGCAGGCAGTGGGTTCGATGGCACCCACGCAAAGCTATTTTCGCCTGCATCTGTCGGGAGGACGGACACGTTGGGTAAGGGCAGATATCTATCCGGTCGTTGAAAATGAAGTTGTGGAAAGAGTGGTCAGCGTTTGCGTCGATGCCACGAGCGAGCGTGAGCGGCTGATGCAACTGCACGCAATGGCTCACTTCGATAGCCTGACGGGACTTGCAAACCGCAGTGCCATGACGGCGGCGCTCAAGGCGCACTGTGACGACGGACAACCTTTTGCGTTTGTATTCCTCGACGTCGATCGCTTCAAGGCTGTGAACGACATAGCCGGGCACTCTGTCGGGGACAAGGTTTTGCAGGCGATCGCGACTCGGATCTTGGGTGTGTTGGCCCCTGACAGTATTGTTGCTCGCGCGGGGGGTGATGAGTTCACCGTCATTGTTCCAGGGCTTCACGAAGAGCACGCGGTGGAACAAATTTGCCAAAGCCTGAAGGACGCGTGCCTGATGCCGGTCAGGGTGGGCAACCAGTCGATATCGATCACTTATTCGATTGGCGTCGCGCTCTTTCCCGAACATGGCGATACCCCTGAAGCGCTATATACAAGCGCCGATCTTGCCATGTACTCCGCGAAGCGCGCGGGACGAAATACGTCGCAAGTTTATGGCGAAAGCGAGCAACAGGAACTGTCCCGGGCCTTTTTCGAAGGAGAGTTGCGCGATGCGGTGCAGCGCAATCTTTTTGTACTGCATTATCAGCCGCAGTTCGACGCTTCAACAGGGGCCATGCTGGGCTTCGAGGCGCTCATCCGATGGCAGCATCCCAGGTCTGGGCTGATCCCTCCCAATGCGTTTATTCCGTTGCTTGAAGAGAGCGGATTGATTGTCGATACGGGTCACTGGGTGATCAGGCAGGCGATTGCCGATCTTAGACGTTTCCGTGAAGGCGGGATGACGAACACGTCGATGTCCATCAACGTGTCAGGCAAGCAGCTTGCCGATAACCGACTGATTCCCACGCTGATCGAGGCGCTTGAAGCGAGCGATGTAGACCCAAGAAAGCTCACGCTGGAAATCACCGAATCGGCTTTGGTTGGCGACTTCGACGGAGCGCGCGATATGCTTGAGCGCATCAAGGCGATGGGCATAAAAATCGCAATCGACGACTTCGGCGCCGGGTATTCCAGCTTGGGATACCTGGCCAGGTTTCAGCCTAATATCCTGAAGCTGGACAAATCGTTTGTCGATGAAATCGCTTTGAGCATTGCGTCAAGGACCATCGTTGAAGCGGTTATCTCGCTTGCGCACCAACTAAACCTGAGCGTGACGGCTGAAGGCGTTGAAACGCAGGAGCAACTGGAAATCTTGCGCCTGGCCGGCTGTAACGAGATACAGGGCTTCCTGTGGGGACGACCCGTTACGTTCGAGCAGCTATTGACGGCCTATCGGTTTCCGGTTGCAGACGTTGAATACTAACGGTATGCCGGCCACATCCCTCCATCTGAGCCATGTGCTTCAATCATGGCAGACATGACGATATATCAGTTGTGATGGCCATTTTGCGCTCCTAAGATTTTCGTGCGCGGACAAAGCCGGACGGGTACGACCGTTCGCCCGGCGCATAGGTCGGACATCTCACTTAATATCCACGGAGTCGGCGATGAAAAAATTCAGCACAGGACGGCGGCAAGCCGTCAAGACGATCGGCGCAGCGCTCGCAGCGTCCGCATTGCCGGCTCCGTTCCTCAATCTCAGGGCTCAGGAACACAACTTCTCCGGCAAGACGCTACGCCTCCTGACCTGGTCAGACGATACAGGCACTGCCGCACTGCACAACATCGCTGCGACCTTCTCAGCAAAAACCGGCGCGAAGGTGATCGCGGATCGCGCTGACGGTACTTCCGGCATGGTCGCCAAGGTGAAAGCCGCGGGCGACCGTCCCACCTACGACGTCATCACGCTCGCGGGCGTGGGCGCCTCAGGTCTCGGCGATGCGGGCCTGCTCATCAAGCCCGACCTCGACAAGCTGCCAAATCTCAAAGAAGTGGAGGCGCGGTATAGAACCGGCGCGGACGGTTTTGGTGTCGGCTACCTGTTGTGGTCCGACGGCCTGATTTACAACACGTCGACCATCAAGACGCCGCCGTCGTCGTATGAAGCGCTGTGGGATCCGAAGTACGCCGGCCGCCTGTTCCTGCCGCCACCCGAGTTTGCAGAGGCGGTCGATCTGGCGATCATCGCCGCAAAAATGTCGGGCGGTTCGCAGCAGAATATCGATCCAGGTTTCAAGAAGCTCGCGGAATTGAAGGACCGGGTGATGACGCTCGGCGAGAATCCGAACCAGGTCGCCGACCTGTTTCGCACGGGCTCGCTCGACATTGGCGGCA
Source organism: Caballeronia sp. LjRoot29 (assembly GCF_964252755.1). Classification (NCBI taxonomy): domain Bacteria; kingdom Pseudomonadati; phylum Pseudomonadota; class Betaproteobacteria; order Burkholderiales; family Burkholderiaceae; genus Caballeronia; species Caballeronia sp. LjRoot29. The sequence goes on from NZ_CAXUPU020000022.1 coordinate 13,650, forward strand.
TTTATTCTCCCGCGTTTTTTCCCGATCAGATCAGGAAGCCCGAATACAAGATGGGCGTGACGTACGGCATGAAGGAAGGCTTCGCCACGCAGTTGATGTTCACGGTGATTCCAAAATCGCATCCCGGCGATCTCGACCTGATTCACGCGTTCATCAATCATTCGCTCGATGCCGGCGTGCAAGGCAAGATGGCCGCCGACGTGCTGAACGGCCCGGTAAATTCGAAGGCGGTCATTCCCGCCGAGAGCCTGCGGTTCGTGCCGAGCCCGAAGCAGATTGCGGAGAAATCCGTCCTGCACGACGACAAATCACTTGCTGTTGTACAGGCTGCGTGGATCAAGCGCTACACCGAGATATTTTCGGCGTGACCACGATGGCCGAGCTTTCTACGCAGCGCGCCGGCCCCGGGGCCCCGGACCAGCCGGTTGCCCCCGGATCCGAAGCCGCGCTCGCCCGCGCGCGGCCGTGGCTGCTGCTCGCCCCGATCCTCGCGTTTCTCGCGGTGCTCGGGGCGGCGGCCCTCGTGGTCCTGCGCATGAGCTTCGGTACACAGGGTGACGAGTGGCACGGGTTCACGGTGCAGAACTACGCGAACCTCGCCGATTCGTATTTCCTGAAGGCGCTGTGGCTGACACTGCGCCTCGCGTTCCAAAGCATGGTGTGTGCGGTGCTGCTGGCGATCCCGGTCGCGCTTGCCATGGCGCGCATAGAGTCGCGGCTCGCCCGGCGCTTGTTGCTGGCGGGCGTGCTGTTGCCGTTGCTCGTCAATCTGCTGCTGCAAGGCTATGGCTGGCTCGTGATCCTCGGCCCGGCTGGATTGCTCAATCACGCATTGCTCGCTAGCGGCGTGATCCAGCGTCCGATGCAATGGCTTTATCGCGAGCATGGTGTGCTGCTTGGGTTGATCCAGACCGCGTTTCCGCTCGCCGTGCTGCCGCTGTCGAGCGCAATGCGCGCCGTCTCGCTCTCGTACGAGGAAGCCGCCGCCACGCTCGGCGCCACGCGCTGGCAGACGCTGCGCCACATCATGCTGCCGCTTGCGATGCCCGGGCTGGTTTCAGGCGCCCTGCTCGTGTTCGCTTACAACGCCAGCGCGTTCGCAGTGCCGCTGTTGCTGGGCGGACGGCGCGTGCCGATGCTCGCCGTGCTGGTGCACGACGAAGTCTCGCCGCTCTTGAACTGGCCGGCAGCCTCTGCCTCCGGCGTCGTGCTGATGGTCGCCACGCTCGCCGTCATGGCGATCTCGCAGAGCCTCGTGCGCCGCACCCAACGTCTCAAGGAGCCGTCCGCATGAGCACTCCAGTCAATCGTGCGCGGCTCCTGCCCGCAACCATGCCGGGCCGGCTTGGCAGGCCCGCGGCGCTGCTCGCGGCCATCGTGCTGTTCCTTGCCGCGCTGCCCATCCTCACGATGATCCTGATGTCGTTCAGCGCCTCGGACACGCTGGAATTTCCGCCGCCCGGCTACAGCCTCCAGTGGTATCGCGCGGCATGGCACAGTGTCGTCGCGCCCGATGCAAGCGACGTGCTTTCCATGGGCACCGCGCTGACGACGAGCCTGATCGTCGCCGTATCGACGATGGTCATTGCGACGCTCGTCTCGGTGCCCGCCGCGTATGCGTTAAGCCGATACCGCTTTCGAGGCAAGTCGGCCGTCGAACAGCTCGTGGCGCTGCCGCTCGTCTATCCGCTGGTGATGCTCGGGCTGTCGCTGCTGCTGGTCTTCAACGTGTTGCCCGTTGAACTCGGCGTGTTCCGGCTCATCATTGCGCACGTGATTCTCGCGCTGCCGTTTACGGTGAAGAACTGCGCGGCGTCGGCGGCATCGATTGGTCCGGAGTTCGAGGAAGCCGCCTGCGTGATGGGTGCGAGCCCGCGCCGCGCGATGTTCGACGTGGTATTGCCGCTGATGCGCCCCGGCATCCTGGCCGGCATGCTGTTCGCGTTCATCATCTCGTTCAACGAGTTCACGGTGACGTTCTTTTTGTACGGCATCAACACCATGACATTGCCAGTATGGCTCTACAGCCGCACGGTGTCGTCGCTCGACCCGACCGTGTTTTCGTTCGCGGTGTTTATTGTTGCCATCGACTTTGCGCTGATATGGCTGCTTGAAAAATTGATCGGCGACGAAGGTGTTGCGCTATGAGCGCTCCAGGTACGCAAGCATCCAAGGAATCCTCATGACTCATCTGACACTCCAGGCCGTGACCAAGCGCTTCAACGCCGCGTACGCCGTCGACCACGTCGACCTGAGCGTTCCGGACGGCAAGCTGGTCTGCTTTCTCGGGCCGTCCGGTTGCGGCAAGACGACCTTGCTGCGCATGATTGCGGGGCTTGAAACACCGAGTTCCGGCAGCGTGACTTTCGCCGGCCGCGATATCACTCATTTGCCGGCCAACCAGCGCGACTTCGGCATGGTGTTCCAGTCGCTGGCGCTGTTTCCGCACATGAGCGTCGCTGAAAATATCGCGTACCCGTTGCGGCTGCGAAAAATGGGCAAGGCTGCGCAAGGGGAACGCGTGGCCGAACTGCTCGAACTGATCCAGCTGCCGCACATGGCGAACCGGCCGGTCACGCAACTGTCCGGGGGGCAGCGTCAACGCGTGGCGATCGCGCGTGCGATAGCGTCGTCGCCGAAACTGTTGCTGCTCGACGAGCCGCTCTCTGCGCTTGACGCCAAGCTGCGTGAATCGATGCAGGTCGAAATCCGCTTGCTGCAGAAGCGCCTCGGCATCACGACGATCATGGTTACGCACGACCAGCGCGAAGCAATGACGATGGCCGATGAAATTGTCGTGATGGAAAAAGGCCGCATTGCACAGGTCGGCAAGCCGCTCGATATCTACCGCAACCCGGTCAGTGAATTCGTTGCGGACTTCATCGGGCTCGGCAATATCCTGCCGGTTACGCAGGATGGTCGCGGCGGCGTGAGGCTGCCGGGCGGCCAGGCGATTGTCGTGGCTGATGGCGCATGGGTGCCCAATTCTGCGGCCGACATCCGCCTGCTGATTCGTCCCGAAGATGTTTGCGTGAAGCATGTCTCGACCACTAGCGGTCCTAACTATCTTTCAGGTACGGTTACGTTTATCCGTGATGTCGGCGCGACGCTGGAAGCGACTATTGACTGCGCAGGTTTCACATTAACCGCCGCCACGACGCAGCGCGAAACGCCCGGCCTCACGCTTGGCATGCCCGTAGTGGCTGAATTGCCCGCGCATGCGTGCAAGCTGATTGCCGCAAGGCCGATGGTCATGAGGTCTCCCGCTTAGGTCTTTTTTGCAATCCGTTGGCACCAAATTTAATGCGCCGCGTCCACACGGGCCGATTGGTCTGCGTATTGCGGGTCGTCAACTTTCTGGCCCGGATCGTCGAGCAAATTACTACGCTCGATAAACGAGCGCCGCATAGGACTCAGTAGCCATTTCGATGCGAGCGCGGCCACTATGCTTACCGCCGCACAGCAAAGGAGAACCGTTGTCCAGTCGCCGGTCATTTCCTTGATCACGCTGCCGAGCGGTACCAACAGTGCAGCAACGCCCTTCGTCGTGTATAAAGCTCCAGCGTTCGCCGTGACATGGGCGTTGCCGAAGGTATCGCCAGCGAGTGCTGATGAGATCGCATAGGTCTCTCCCCAACAGAGGAAGATCAGCGGCCCAAAGATCAAGAAAGCAAGCGGAGAATGTCCAAACTGCGCGAGCCCGAGAAGTGCGACGCCTACGCCAAGAAAGATGGCGAGCATCACGTTCTCTCGCCCGAATCGATCTGAAAGAAATCCGCCAAGGGGACGCGTAAGACCGTTGACGAGGTTGTCGATGGAAAGCGTCAGCGTGAGCAAAGGAATCGTCGTGCCAAGAATGGCGATGGGTACTCTCGCGATGCCGAAATCGCGCGCGATGGATCCCAGTTGCGCCGTTGCAATCAACCCCCCCGTACTGACTGCGGCAAAAATCACATACATCAACCAGAACACCGGCGTTCTCAGCATCTGGCCAGTGGTGAAATCGTGTCGAGTTTCCACGAAACGGCTGGGCGCCGCTTTGCCACGCCTAGGCGGCGCGGGCCGCACCAGGAACATGGACAGGACCAAAATCGACCCGCCCAGGATCGCGGCAAAAGTCAGGAACGCACTCTGGTAACCGTGCGCCTTGATTGCATTGGCGATCGGAATCACCGTCAGCGCAGCCCCCACTCCGAACCCGGTCGCGGTGAGTCCCGACGCAAAACCACGCTTTTCAGGGAACCACTTCAATGCGTTGCCGACACACGTGCCATACACGGATCCCGCACCCACACCCGAGATTACGGCGGCTATATAAAGTATTGGCAGAGAATTGGCATACGCGTTCATCGTCCAGGCGATAAAGATCAATATCGCTCCGCCTGCGACCACGGGACGAGGCCCATATCTGTCCACCAACATTCCCTCGACCGGCCCAAGCCAGGTTTCGACGATGATGAAAATAGTGAACGCTATCTGGATGCTATGTTCGGGCCAACCCATCGTGTTGTGCATCGGCCTGACGAAAAGGGTCCAGCTGTATTGCAGGTTGGCGATGAGGCCCATGCAAAGTACGCCAATCAGCAATTGCAGCCACCGGGTTCTGGCATGCGCCACCTTGGGCTCTTGAAGCTTCGCTTGATACATGAGTGTCTCCTCTCATACTTAGTTTTGCGAAGTACCACCGTGGCCGCCCGGCATGAATGCAGACGACAAATCAGAACAGAGCTCGTTCGACCCAGCGCACTGCACCGTCAATTGAGCGGAAATCACTGAGTGATCGTGCGTCAAGGTCAGGATGGCTTTCTTGCAGCATGCGCACCAGCGACGCACCGGGGCCTAGCTCGAGAAACACGGTCGCACCCCGTTCGACCGCGGCTTCCATGCACATGCTCCAGCGGATCGGCCGGCTCAGTTGATCGGCCAGAGAGTCAACCGCTGCAGCCCAACTGGTCACTGCCGCGCCGCTGACACCCGCGATCACCGGAAATGCTGGAGCCTTCGCATCAACGCCGCGCAATCGCTCCTTGAACGCGGCCGCGGCGGGCTCCATGACGGACGTGTGCGAACTGACTGAAACTTGCAGCATGCGGACGGTGTTCGCACCCTCTTGGGCCGCGAGCAAGGCGATCTGTCCGAGTGCTGCACGGGAGCCTCCGATGACGAAATGATCCTCGCCATTTTCAATCGCGATCTCGGCGCCGAAGCGGCTACAAATTCTGCCCAGTTGCGATTCAAGGAGCCCTCGTACCGCCAACATGCCGCCGCACGCGTCCTTGCAGCCGTTCATCAAAACGGCGCGCGCGCGGGCAAGCCCGATCGTTTCGGCAACCGACAATGCGCCAGAGCAACCGTAGGCCGCCAGCTCGCCAATGCTGTAACCCGCGCACAATACCGGCTCCGGCACGCGAGTCGAAAGTCCTCGCCAGGCGGCGAGCGCCGCCGCGCATATGAGCGGTTGCGCCAGCGCATTCTGGAAAAGCCGTTCGCTCGCGGGCTGCGTATCCAGGTCCCAGAGGTCCATATCCATGAACTCGCTGGCTTCGTCGATGACATCCCGTGCGAGCGTCTCCGCCCGGAAGGCCGCAAGCATGCCAGGATGCTGTGCACCTTGCCCGGAACAGAGGATAGCGAGGCCCATGACGTCAAAGCCCCCGTAACGCGTGCACAAAGAGCGTGGCGGCGAGGATGTCGGCGGCGCCCCCGGGGCTTAGGTTGCGCTCAACAAATCTTGCGTGGATCGCCATGGCGTCCTGATGCCAATGAGGCGAAAATACGCCGGCTTCGTCCAGAAACGCACGGCTCATGCGCTTGACGCAGTCGATGCCTTCACGGCCGCCTCGATGAAACACGTTGGTGTCGTCAAACACGGCCATCACTGCGAAGAGTGACTGTACGGCGGCGACAGAACGCGGACAGCCGGACGCGAGGGACTCCTCGAAAGTTGGCACAGCTATCCGAACCAATATTTGGTAACCCCCCGCAGCCACCTCCCGGGCACCTTCAATACCGTATTGAGCCGCCGCCCGCTTTCCGTGGCTCGGCGGCGCAACATTCGCGCTCGCGAGAATATCGGCGCCGTAGGAGCGGCTGATCACATTGCAGAGCGCCTGCACGTCGAGACCCGTGCCTTCGGCATAAAGCCTGCCTGCCGCTGCCGCCAGCAAGCCGAGACTGAAAATGGCCCCGCGATGCGTGTTGACACCGCGCGTCGCTTTCAGCATCCGGTGCTCGGCGGCCACGCCGAAATTCTGCAAGACAGGGAATGACGCGTGCTGTTGGCCGCAGCTCGTCACATCCGCAAAATAGTGCCGCAGCGAGAACAGGCTGCGTACGAAGGTCGAAGCATTCATGTCGCGATGACTGCCATTGTCGATACGCGTGACGAGTCCCGGCTTGGGACCGATCATGACCTCCTCATAGAGCGCGTGAATCGCAGCGCGCGCGACTTCGCACGCGAAGGCATCGCCGGCTTGACGCACCCGCGTGAACCGGCGCGCAGGCGATCTCGACAACATGGAGGCTGCAGGATTCATGTGCGTCCTTCCTGCACTCGTCTCGCCACACCCGCCGCGAGCGTGCGGCCGCCGCGGGCGAACCCGGTTTCACTCCTCAAATCCTCCTTGGAGTGATCCATGAGTGCTTCACGAAGCGAGCCCGACAAATCGCCCTCCCAAACGCCTTCGACAATGCCAAGCTTGAAGAAGCTCGGCACACCGGGCGCGAAGACCGCCGACGTCGTGCACAAGGATTCCAAACGTTCCAGCGGAATCTGGGTAATGCGGCTCATGGCGGGAAGGTTCATCACGTAGATCAGCGCCTCAGGTAACGCGTATGTCCGGTCGGCAATCATTCCGGCCGCCAGGAATCCACCTGAAATCGCCTGATCGTAGACAAGGCTCAACACCTGATGACCGCGCGCTCGCGCTACCTCAAGGCATTTGGCGAGATGCGCGAGATAGCCATTGTTCGCGAGCAACTCGTCCCGACGCGACAGGCGCTGTCCAGCGTTGTCGACGAGCAAGAGAATGGGCATGCCCGGCTTTTCCTGAATCACACGCAGCACGTGAGCGGCAAGCTTCAACGCGGTCTCCACGCCAATCGCGGCGTGTCCGGTCGTACCGATCAATGCGATGTCTCGCCCGTCCAACCGGCCAAGGCCCTGGACGACATCCGCGTTGACCGTCACATCGTGTCCTGCGGGGAAAAGCGCGTTCAACAGGTCAGCTAATTTCATGAGCGCTCCCAGTGCGTGATTGCGCAACGGCTTCCTGGAACTGTTCGAGCTCGAGTGAGGGAATCATTTCCGGGTTCGCAACACCGAGCGCGGCCCAGATATCGACCGCGTCCTCGCATTCGCCAAATCGCTCGATGCGCTCGGTCAACCGCGCATGCTCCGCGACGACCGCGTCAAGATCGAACGCGACGGGGCGCCGCAGGAATGCCGCCGCCGCTTCCTTGAACGAAGGGAGGTCGTCGTCGACAAGCCGATCGATCTCGCCAAGCAGGTAGCGGTGCTTTCCTCCCATCGTGCGCCACACCAGCGCGCGGTCCTTCGCGTCGAACTCTTCCACGCCGCGCGCTGTTTCGATGACTTCGGGTCCCGACACTGACAAACGGGCCAGTTCGCTCATGACGATGGCATCACAGCAGGGCGCGACGATGCCCATGCCGCCATAGCAGCCGTTACCGCCGCCGATCAGCACGACTACCGGAACCCTGGCATGGCGCGCGTCGAACACTGCGCGCTGGATTTCCGAAATCGCGACAAGCCCGGCATTCGCTTCGTGCAGCCGCACGCCGCCTGTTTCAAGCAGGAGCAGCACCGCCGCAGGCTTTTCCAGCGCGGCACGCTTGAGCATCCCCGTCAGCTTCGCACCATGAATCTCGCCGACAGCGCCGCCCATGAAACGCCCTTCCTGTGCCGCGACAAAGATCCGCTCGCCCTTCAGCCGCCCTTCTCCAATAACAATGCCGTCATCGAAAGACACCGGCACATCGAGCGCCTCCAGATGCGGGCTTGTCAGGCGCGCCCGCGGGTCGAGCCATTCGATGAAACTGTCGTCGTCGCACATGCCATGCGCGCGCGCCCGCGCCGTCGACTCGAGATAGCTCCGCCGCAATGCGCTGGCGGCGAACAGGTCGTCGGCATTCATGCGTTCCCCTCGTCAAGTGTTCGCGCCGCCTGAGCGAGTCGCAGGTTCACCACCGCCGGCGTCGCGCCGCTGTCGTTGATCGTGATGCGCGTGTTGGCCAGGGCCCGGGCGGAGACGAAGCTCTGCGCCACGGCGCTCCAGGTCTTCTCAAAGCCCTGAACGGACGTGCGAATGATGACCTCACATCGTCCGCCGAGCTCTTCACGCTCCACAAGGACTTCCAGATCGCCCGACGCCACCACCCCGGCAATGGCATAGGCGCCGCTGTTGCCCGCCGTCAGACCGTCATAAGCAAATCGCAACTGCTCCATTTCGATACTCCAATAGTTTTTCCGGACTGCTTACCAGTTTCGAAAGCGCCGTGGCGGGTCGTACAGCCCGTTCGACCATTGCACGAGATCCTTGATCGAGCGTGCCGCGAGGAGGTCACGCGTTGCGTGCAGCGGATTGACGCCAAGGTCCTCGGGTCGCCGGATGACGCCGCGATCCCGCAGGTTCTCGACTGCCTGACGATCACGGCCCAGACCCACCGGCGTAAAGCCGCTTACGCCACGGATGGCTTGCTCGCGCTCTTGCGGGCTGCGACACAGCAACAGGTTGGCAATACCTTCCTCGGTCACGAGGTGCGTGACATCGTCGCCATAGACCATGACAGGCGGCAGTTCCATACCGAAACGATCCATCAGGTCCCATGCGTCGAGCCGCTCGACGAAGGTCGGCTGCATCTTCTCCCCAAACGTCTCGACGATCTGCACGACCAGCTTGCGCCCGCGCGGCATGGCGCCCGCGCGGGAAGCTTCACGGCCAGCCTTGAGCCACGCTTCGCTGGTATGACGACGCGCCCGGGAATCACAGCCGAAATTCGGTGCACCGCCAAAGCCCGTCATCCGGCTCTTGGTCGCCGTCGAACTGTTTCCTTGAAGATCTATCTGCAACGTAGAGCCGATGAACAGGTCGGAATAGTGACCCGCCAGCTGACAGAAGATGCGATTCGAACGCAAGCTTCCGTCGGGACCCGTGTAAAAAATATCCGGTCGCGCAGCCACATAGTTTTCCATACCCAGTTCGGAGCCCGCCGAATGGATTGACTGGATAAAGCCCGATTCAATCGCCGGAATCAACGTCGGGCATGGATTGACCGACATGTAGTTGCAAATCTTGCCGCGCAGTCCAAGGCTCTCGGCATAGGTAGGCAGAAGAAGCTCAATGGCAGCCGTGTCGAAGCCAATGCCGTGGTTCAGCCTGGTCACACCGTACTGCGCGTAGATGCCCTTGATGACCATCATCGCCATCAGGATCTGGATCTCGGTGATCGCGGCCGGATCCCGCGTAAAGATGGGTTCGATGTAATGCGCCTTCGGCGAGCGCACCACGAAGTTCACCCAGTCCGCTGGAACATCGACGCGCGGAAGCGTGTCGACCATTTCGTTAACCTGTGCAATGACAATGCCGTTCTTGAATGCCGTTGCTTCAACGATGGCCGGCGTGTCTTCCGTGTTGGGTCCTGTGTACAGGTTGCCGTGACGATCGGCGCTCTGCGCAGCGATAAAACTCACACGCGGCGTCAGATCACAAAAGTAGCGGCCATACAGTTCGAGATAGGTATGGATCGCGCCGATCTTGATCTTCCCCTGCTCCACGAGGTTCGCCATGCGCACGCCTTGCGGTCCCGAGTAGGAGAAATCGAGCTTGCGTGCGATGCCCTTCTCGAACACGTCCAGGTGCTGTGGCAGCGCGATGTTCGACTGCACGATGTGGAGGTCGTGGACGATTTCTGGATTCACCTTTGCAAGGCAAGCCGAAAGAAAATCCGCGTGCTTTTGATTGTCGCCTTCAATGCAAACCCGGTCTTCAGGTTCCAGCACTGCCTCAAGGAGCCGCACCATTGCCTCCGGCGCGACCAGCTTCCCGTCAACGACTGTGCTGGCGCGTTCGAGCCGTGCCGACTTGCTCAGAGCCAGCCGGTTCCACTGCCCTTGGACATCCCGCTTCATGACTTTTCCCTTGGTTTGGCATTCCGTCTGCACCGGCTGTGCAAAATCAGCCACACATCTGCTAAGCAACTTATATGTTACTGATATTTATCAGTAACGAGTGTACCTAAGTCCCATCGTCGGTCAAACGATGTTTACCCTAGAATTGGAAGCACAAAGGAGACTGATTAGCGGACAGAAAGCGCGTCGCCGGTTTCTTCAGTCGCGCGTCGAGCGAAGCGCTCTGCGCTATCAAGCAAGCGATCACTGGCGTGAGCGGCGGCGTCGGGGTCACCACTTGCAATGGCCGCGGCAAGGGCCGCATGCAACGTGGCGGATTCAACCAGAATCTCAGCGTCTCGCGAGCGCTGGAACCAGAAACGGCGCGACGGCCCCTGCATGAGCCGCATCGCGCCTACAACGAATTCATTTCCACAGATGGAAAGACAGAGTTCGTTAAACGACTTGTCTGCATGAACGAAAAGCAAGACGTCCGAACGTATAGCGGCGGTCTCAAAGTCGGCGGACAACGCCCGCAGCGTGGCTTTTGCAGCTGCATCACATTCTCGTGCGATGAGTCGCACCATCAGGCGCTCAACCTCACGGCGCGTCTCGAGAAGCCGCAACTGTACGTTCGGGTCGATGAGCCGGATAGTAATGCCGCACTTGGGTCGCACTTCGAGAAGGTTTTCACGCGCGAGACGGCGCACAGCTTCCCGGGTCGGCATGCGACTCATGCCGATCAATTCACTTAACTGTGCCTCGGAGACGCTCGAACCGGGCGCAACCTGTTGTGTGACGATGGCCTCTTCGAGCAACTCATACGCGCTCTGGCTGAGCGAGGCATCAGAGCGAACCGTCACTCGATCACCGATCGACGGATCGCGCATAGGGGCAAGCTGGCGCCTAAACATGATGAGGCTCGGAAGGGCAACCGAACGTTAAAACTCCACGAGCGTCGCGCGCGTAAAGGCCTCGATGTTGTCGAGCAAGGCGTCGAGTGTGTCCCCGGCCGCATCGACGTTGCCTTCGGCTATCGCCTTGGCAACCGCGCCATGAAGACGCGCCATCTCGGGAAGATCGGCCGCTTCCCTGTAATGCACATACCAGAACCGTCTAGCCAAGCCGTGCATCAGGCGCATTGCGGCCTCGGCGAATTCATTTCGCGCGGCGATCAAGCATAGCTCATTGAATTCGCGATCGAGTCGCACGAAGCTGACATCATCATTCGCCTTCGACGCTTCCTCGAACTCTTCCGCCAATTGCGCGAAAACGTCGCGCTCCTGGGGCGTGGCGCTCTTGGCAGCGCTTCGGCAAATCAAGCGCTCGACTTCCCTGCGCGTTCTGAGCAGCTTGAGCTGCTTTTTCACGTCTATCTCGGGAACCAGCAGGCCGCGCTGGGGCATGATCACGATCAGGTGCTCCCGCGCCAGGCGCTGAATCGCCTCGCGAATTGGCGTGCGGCCGATACCCGTCATTTCACTGAGCGAGAGCTCGGAGACCGTAGAGCCCGGCGCAAGCTGCAGCGTCACTATGGCCTCCTCGATCTGTGCATAAGCCTGTTCAGTCAAGCTCTCTTTGGCACCGGGCCGCTTGTTGCCCGCTTTGGGCGCGCGTGCGGACGTCGACGGCCGCGCACGCAGCGTTTTCGGTTGAGCGGCGGCCTTTCGGGCAACGATTTGTTCAGCCATGGGTACACCTGCAGATGCGTTCATCAGATATCCGCATTGTATAGCAGTTGCTTCGCAGTGTTCTTGCGTGGCGAGCATGCGGCTATTGCGAAAGAGCCTCGAGCGGCCGCCCTTTGGTCTCCACGCCCAGGATCACCACGACGGCTGCCGCGATCACGAAAGATATTGCACCGAGGGTGAAAACACCTGATTGACCCGTATAAGGCAAGACCATTCCAACGATGGACGGGCCCAGCAAAGAGCCAAGGCGCCCGATCGAAGATGCAAAGCCAGATCCGGTCGCCCGAATGCGCGTTGGATACAGTTCCGGTGTGTAGGCGTAAAGCACCGACCACATTCCGAAAAAGAAGAACTGCATGCATAGGCCGGCGCCGATCAACTGAATTAACGGCGCATGCGTGGCCGCCGCCTGCCCGTACAGATACGCAAACGCCGCGCTGCCTAATAACGTGAGCGCACACGTCGGTTTGCGGCCCCACGCCTCCAGTAGCCACGCGGCAAACATGAATCCAGGAATGCCTGCGAGGGAGATGATGATCGTATAGAACACCGACTTGGTCACTTCATAACCTGCACTCTGAAGCAGCGCGCCTAGCCACGTTGTCAGGCCGTAGTACCCGAGGAGCGCAAAAAACCACAGGGACCACGTCATGATAGTGCGGCGTGCATATCCGTCAGTCCATAGTTGTACGAATCGTGCCGCACGGGGAACTTCGGAGACAGTTGCAGACGACACGGGCGCAACAGGTGGCAGATTCTTTCCGCGCAAGCATTTCCTCACACTCGCCTCGATACCTGCAACCACCGAATCGGCCTCCACCACCCGGCCCGCGCTTTCCAGCCAACGCGGCGATTCCGGCACATAACGCCGGACAACGAAGACGAAGACCGCCGGTACGGCAAGCGCGATGAAGATGCCTCGCCAGCCAATCATGGGCAGCAGGAAATAAGTGGCAATGCCTGCGGTGATGAACCCGATCGGCCAAAACCCTTCGAGGACAGCGAGATACCTGCCGCGATTTTTGGCTGGGACAATTTCCGAGACAATCGACAGACCGATCGGAAACTCCATTCCCATTCCGAATCCAAGCAGTACCCGGAACACCATCAGCCATCCGACGCTTGGTGCGAAGCCACACAGCAGACTCCCTACTCCCCAAAATATCATGCTGACCTGGAACACCGGCTTGCGCCCGAACCGGTCCGCCAGCATACCCGCGATCGCCGCGCCGATCAGCATGCCAAGGAAGCTGGAACTGGCGAGCATCCCGGCCTGTGTCGCACTCAGGCCGAACTCCGCCTTGATCGAGCCCAGCACGAACGTCATGATGCCGAGATCCATTGAATCGAACAGCCACGCGGTCGCAATAACAGTGAAAATCAACTTCTGATATTGCGTGAGGGGCAACCTTTCCAGCCGCGCGGCTACGCCGTCTCTCACGTTGACTACGGCAGGGTTATGCATTTCCATTGTCTCTCTCCAGCCTGTCGAGCAGGTTTTTGTGGAATCAATTGATTCGTTATACTTATAATTTGGCCATCCGCTTCCAATCGCGCATTATCGAGCGAGGGTCATTCAGCAGTTGATGCAGGTACTACAAGCGGCCCCGCAAACGAGTCCGCTTATCGAGGCCGCTTATTCAAATTGCTGTCATGACTTGACGTTCGTTTTCGGAGAGATCAGGACCGTCGAGCGTCACACGCGAGTGGTCATTTCTGAATTTGGCAATCACTGGCCGCAGCTCTGCCTTGACGTGTTTGTCGCTATATCCATTGAAAAGCGTCCCAAGCAAACCGCGACGCAAGTCGCTTGAGCCCAGCACCCAATCAGCAATGGGAAAGGTGAGGTTCATGTTGTACTTCATCATGATCCCCATATTGTGGTGCGCAGTATGGTGGCGCCGGATCGTGTTGATAAACGGCATATTCCGGACGAACCAGTTCTCGTGAACGTGACAGCAGTAGTGGAACGTCTCATACACCAGATACTGCCCGACCATGGTCAGAAAGACGATGTATCCCGCGTTCAGGTCAATCAGACGGGAAGCCGCGAAACCCAGGATCGTACCTCCAACACCAAGCGTGATCAGGACGCGCCACGGGAAAAACACGATGCGAAACTCGCGCGTCGTATCAATCGTCGGTTCAATGTCCGAGAAGTACTGATGATGCTCACGAGTGTGCCGCTCGTAGATCGACCGCAGGGCAAAAACGTCAATGCGACGATGCATCACGAAGCGATGCATGCCCCATTCGACAAAGTTGCCTGCAAGAAAAATCGGGATAACGAGAAGCCACTCCCACCGCGCCGCGTTCAGATGCGACAGGCAGTAGTAGATCGCCGCAGCGCCGGTCAAATACATCACCGAAATGTGCAGGAGCCCGTTGTACATCGGACTGATATTTGCCTTGTAGTTCTCACGGAATTTTCGTTGTCGCTCGGTCATCATGATTTGTCTCCTGTTGCGTTAGCCGGTACTGATATATTAGTTGAATATGAGATTGGATCAAGTAGTTTATCAGCTGCTTTTATAGGGAATTTCCCTAGATCGCCGCGATAGGCGTTTCGTACAATCCGGCTGTACGCCTGGGCGACATCGGGCACCGGAAATGACTTCGCAAGACGCGTCACGGCGAGTCCGTCGCGGGTCAGCGCATCGAGTGAACCCTCTCCGACTCCAAGGTCTCTGAGATTTGTAGGGATACCCAGGTCGGCGACGAGGTCGCGTAAAAATTCACATAACTCGCGCGACGTGTCCTCGGGGTTTTCGCCGGAGATACCGAAGATCTGCGCGATCTCAGCCATCTCCACTAAGCGATGTGGACCAAGCGCTTCCATCGCGTACGGGAGGACCACCGCATTCGTGGTGCCGTGCGAGCGATGCGTCAGGCCGGCAACTGCGTAAGCAATGCCGTGCACGGCATTCAGGCCGGCACTTCCATACGACAAGGCTGCATAGATGCTCGCGTAACACATGCCGGTACGTGCTTCGACGTCATCGCCGTGGTCATAGCAACGTTTCAGGAATCGCGCGCACAGCGAGATGGCTTCGCGCGCGAACAGCATGGTCAGAGACGAGCGACCGCTGTATCCGGGATCAGGATGACCGTTTCGATCGTATTGCGCGGAGTCCAGCGTCAGATATGACTCGATCGCATGCGTCAAGGCATCGATCCCTGCGTCTGCGGTCACGCGCGGTGGACAGGTGTACGTAAGCTCGGGGTCGATGAGGGCAATGTGCGGACGCAGCGAGTTGTCCATGACGGCCACCTTGGTGGCGTTGTTCGGATCGAGCAAAATCGCACCGGGAGTCGCTTCCGAACCGGTACCGGCGGTCGTAGGAAGCGCGATCAATGGAATCGGCTTGTCCGCCGAGCTCAGGCCGCCGACAAAGTCCCGCACCGGTCTTCCGGATGGCAGGGTGATGCAGAGCGCCTTGGCAAGGTCGATGTTGCTCCCGCCACCCAGCGCGATGACGTGATCGGGCGCCGCGCCCTTCAAGGCTTTCCGCACCGACTGCGTGGCGCTGTTGCAGAGTGTGGTGGTAGGGTCCGGCTCGCCTCCATCGAATACGATCGTTTCGATTCCGAGCAGGGAAGCCGATTTCACGTACTCGTCTACCCACGGGGTGGAATTCACAAAGAACCTGTCGGTCACGAGCACGCCTTTGCGGTATCCAAGGTGGGCGACCAGGGCTGGAAGCTGCGCGCGTGAGCCAGCACCGATAATCAACCTTCCGGGCGGGCAAAAATGAATGAGGTCTTCTGTTCGCATATGAACTCCGTGGAGAAATTAATGGTCAACGAAGCGGCGTATGGCTTTCGCGACCAGGTCGGCGTGTGTGACGGGCAAGGTGTGCCCGGCATCGATAAACATCTGCCGTTGAGCACCGTGGATGTGTTGAGCGAGCGAATCCGCGCATGAACCCGGACAGTCGGTGTCCTGGGCGCCGTGCAAAATCAGCGCCGGGAGATCAAGCCGTTCGAGAATGGCTCGTTGATCAGTTGATCGAATCGCCTGCCAGGTCCACGCGACCGCGTCGTGGTCTGCTGCCTCCTTCAACTCAAGGCGCTGTTCCCGCGCTGCAATCTCTTGTAGCAGCGACTCTTCGTCCTCTGCCCTGAACCAGCGGACCTCGCGTATCGCGGCCGTTCCGGAAACCAGAATGACACCCTCCGGCGGCCGCATGGTTGAGCGCGACAGGTATTCAAGCGCAACCGATACACCCATGCTCCAGCCCGCTAACCAGTAAGGCCGTCCCCGAACTTCGGAATCGATCGCGTCTGAAAGATCATCGGCAAATGCGCCGAGACCGTAGTCTTCAGCCGACAAGCCGCGTGCAGCTTGGCCTCTGCCCCTCAAATTGGGCAATACGAACATCGCCTCCTGGTGCAATTCCCGGGCGATCGGCATCCAGACAGATCGCGTTCCCTGAATGCCATGCACGGCCACGACAATCGCGGCGCCTTCTCCCACCGCTGCAACGTCCATATCCACTCCATATATTGCTTATATCCCACTAACATATTAGACTGATGTCGATGATGCACGTCAAGCGACATTTGTTTATCAAGCACTTTTCCTTACGGGGCGGCCCCATTGATAGCGGATCCAGGGTATCTACCTGACAGAAGTATTTCGCCGGACGACAGCGAATCAATGGCGCTTGGCCGCCGGGCTCGACGCATCGACGCGTTTGCGCAGGAATTGAGACGCGAGATGCCTGGCTGTACTTTGTTGACGGACAAGGAGGATGTCGCGCCTTACGAATGCGACGGTCTCGCCGCGTACAGGCAGTTACCGCTGGGAGTCGTATTGGCTGAGTCGGAGGCGCATGTTCAGGCGGTCCTCAGGCTGTGTGCGCACCACGGCATTCCGGTAGTGCCACGTGGCGCGGGCACCGGGTTGTCGGGCGGCGCCATGCCGCTTCGCGAAGGCGTCGTGCTCTCGCTTGCGCGCATGCGCAAGATCATTAATGTCGATCCTTACGCCCGCACGGCCACCCTGCAGCCCGGGGTGCGCAATCTCGCGATTTCCGAAGCAGCGTCACCGTTCGGGCTGTATTACGCTCCTGATCCGTCATCGCAGATCGCGTGCACCATCGGCGGCAACATCGCGGAGAACTCGGGCGGGGTGCATTGCCTGAAGTACGGCCTCACCGTCAACAACGTAGTGCGCGTTCGCGCCGTTACGATGGACGGTGAAATCTGTGAGTTCGGTTCTCGTGCTCCCGACGCCCCGGGCCTCGATTTGCTGGCAGTACTAATTGGCAGCGAAGGCATGTTCGCGATCGTGACCGAGGTGACCGTCCGCTTGATCCCGAAGCCTCAGGTCGCGCAGGTCGTAATGGCGAGTTTCGATGATGTCGAAGTTGGGGGAGCGGCTGTGGCGGCGATCATTGCAAGCGGGATCATCCCGGCAGGACTTGAGATGCTCGATCGCGCCGCGGCGCAAGCTGTAGAGGAGTTCGTGCATGCCGGCTATGACACGAGCGCGGCCGCAATCCTCCTTTGCGAGTCGGACGGAACGCCAGAGGAAGTCGCCGAGGAGATCGAACGGCTCACCACACTGCTCGAGGCGCAAGGTGCTACGCGTATCGAAATTTCGACTTCGGAAGCAGAAAGGCTTCGCTTCTGGTCCGGGCGTAAGAACGCATTTCCTGCCGCGGGACGGCTTTCGCCTGATTACTACTGCATGGACGGGACGGTCCCTCGCCGCGCAATCGGCCCACTCCTGCTGCGTATCCGCGAGATGGAAAAGCGCTACCAACTGCGTTGCATCAACGTCTTCCATGCGGGCGACGGAAACATGCATCCATTGATCTTGTTCAACGGCAATGACCGCGATGAATGGCATCGCGCCGAGGAATTCGGCGCGGATATTCTGGAGACGTGCGTTGAACTCGGTGGCACCGTCACGGGCGAGCATGGCATTGGCGTGGAGAAAATCAACTCAATGTGCGTCCAGTTTTCCGACGGCGAGCGCGATATGTTTTTCGCCGTCAAACACGCCTTCGACCCGCAACGGCTTCTTAACCCGGATAAGGGCATCCCCACCCGGGCCCGATGCGCGGAATACGGCCGGCTGCACGTGCGCGGTGGCCTGTTGCCTCATCCCGAGATCCCGAGGTTTTGATGAACGATGTGACCGCAGATGTGAAGATCACGAAGACGGAGACGCTTAACGTCCCGGTTGCAGGCGTCCAGGAACAGTTCAGGGAGAAAATCGAAGACGCTTATGCACACGGCCATCGCCTATGCATCCGCGGCGGAGGCTCGAAAGACTGGTATGGCGCGGCCACTACTGGAGAAGTGCTCGATACCCGTGCGTATCGTGGTGTTGTCGCGTATGACCCGGCGGAGCTTGTCATTACTGCAAGAAGCGGCACACCGCTCGCGGAAATTGAACAGTTGCTCTCGGCACGTCAGCAGATGCTGGCCTTCGAACCGCCTCATTTCGGACCGGGCGCCACCTTCGGCGGCTGTATTGCAACCGGTCTTTCCGGACCCCGACGCATGAGTGTTGGTGCAATACGTGACTTCCTCCTGGGTGCGTCGATTCTCACCGGTCGAGGGGAGTTTCTCCAATTCGGCGGTCAGGTCATGAAAAATGTGGCGGGCTACGATGTGGCCCGGCTGATGGCTGGATCGTTGGGCACATTGGGATTGTTGCTGGACATCTCGGTCAAGGTATTGCCGATACCTCCTGCATCCGCGACGCTGAGACAAGAGATGGGCGCACGCAACGCCGTGCGCAAGTTAAACGAGTGGGCTGGTCAACCTTTACCCATCACCGCCAGTGCATGGCACGCAGGAATGCTGACGATTCGCCTGGAGGGAGCCACGGCCGCAGTGCGCACAGCTTGCTCGACCCTGGGCGGTGAATCCATGCAAAATCCGGCGGCTGCAATGTACTGGCAATCGCTACGTGAACAAAGCGCCGCTTTTTTCCAGAAGGCTCCGGCCGGCGCCGCTTTGTGGCGGCTTTGCGTTCCTTCCACGACCGAGCCCGCTTTACTTCGCGATGCCGATTCCCAACTCATCGAATGGGGCGGAAGCCAACGTTGGCTCTTTGCGTCGGCCGATGACGACGCCTTGCGTCAAGCCGCGGTAGCTGCAGGCGGCCATGCAACGCAGTTTCGATACGCGAAGAACGGTATCGATGTTTTCACCGCGCTGTCCGCACCCGTGGCAGGCATTCACAAACGTCTCAAGACCGCGTTTGATCCAGCGGGCGTGTTTAACCACGGACGCATGTTCGTAGGGATGTGATCGTATGCAAACCGAGCTGGCTGATTTCATGGTTGGAACACGGGACGGGGACGATGCGCAGGCCATCATTGGGAAGTGCGTGCATTGCGGATTCTGCACGGCCACCTGCCCCACCTATCAATTACTCGGAGACGAGCTCGATGGGCCCAGAGGGCGCATCTACCTGATCAAGCAGATGGTTGAAGGGCAACCGGTTACGAGAAAGACCCAATTGCATCTCGACCGGTGTCTGACATGCCGCAACTGCGAAACGACGTGTCCATCGGGGGTTCAATACAGCCGCCTGCTCGATATCGGCCGGCGTATCGTCGAGACCAAGGTCGAGCGGCCCATGAAGGAGCGCTTGCTGCGCTACTCGCTCGCTCACTTCGTACCTGAGCGTCGTTTGTTTGCTGCGGCCATGGAACTTGGACGCCTTGCCCGGCCGCTCTTGAGTGCAAGTCTTCAGGCAAAGATTCCTGTCGGTCAGGTTCCACGGCCCACGCCGATCGGACATCATGCAAGAAAAATGCTTTTTCTTGAGGGCTGTGTGCAACCTGCGATGTCCCCGAACATCAATGTTGCGACCCGTCGAGTGCTCGACGCGCTTGGCATAGAACTGATCGCGCCGGCAAGCGCGGGTTGTTGCGGCGCCATACGCCTGCATCTTTCCAATTCGGATTCCGGGCTTGACGATATACGCAGAAACATTGACGCGTGGTGGCCTTACGTCGAACAGGGCATTGAAGCCATCGTCATGAATGCGTCCGGCTGCGGTGCGACGGTGAAGGAATACGGCCATCTGTTGCGCGACGACCCGGTCTATGCTGAAAAAGCCGACCGGATCGTCGCGCTTACCAAAGATCTCGCTGAACTGCTTCCAGGGTATGTGGACACGCTACGGCCCTTGATCGCTTCACCGGAACGACGCCGCGTTACCTTCCATCCGCCCTGCACGCTGCAGCACGGACAGCAAATAAAGGGGGCTGTGGAAGGCCTGCTGCGCTCGCTTGATATCGACGTACGCGTTCCTGCCGATGCGCATCTTTGCTGCGGTTCCGCGGGGACCTACTCCATCTCGCAACCCGCCCTGGCTTCGCAACTACGAAATGACAAAGTGGCTGCCCTCGAGGCGACGGGACCGGAACTGATCGTTTCTGCCAACATTGGATGCATTTCCCATCTTGCCGCTGCATCGAAAACTCCGGTTCGGCATTGGATTGAAATGCTTGACGATATGCTGTCCCGAGCCCGGTGGGTCGAGTAACTTCCCGTGCGTCGCTCTGCGCAGTCGCTCGCAAGCCCCGAATTGCGCGGAGATCAGGCTGAATCACACCATCCGGGCTTCTTCGTGGCCCCTACTTCGCGCGCTTTTTTAAGCCTCGTAGTTGAGCGACCTTGATCGATGGCGTCGCGAAGGGTCCGCAACTCTCCCGCGGTTCGAACCACGTGGGCAACAGAACAGGTTCGGTTACGCCCGGCTCACGAAGCTGAGCAAGCAGCAATTCGGCGGCACGGCGGCCCAGTAGTGCCGTATCCCGCATCACCGTCGCAATGGGCGGGTGATGAAGCCGGCACAATGGCAGATCGTCGCAACTGACCAGCGACAGATCCACGCCCAGCGTCAGCCCTCGCCGATGCACCACGTGCAGCGCCCCTTCCAGCAATTGATTGCCGCCTAAAATCACCGCGCTCGGCGGAGCATCGCCGGAAAGCAGTTCATCCATGGCTTGCTCCCCGTGTTCCGGTGACAAACGCCCTCGATGAACGATCAGGTTTCGCTCGATGCCAAGGCTATCGAAGGCGGCTTCCACCGCGCGAATACGTTCGCGGGTCGGCCGCACGTCGAGGCCCACGACCAGACCGATCCTGCTGTGACCCGCCTGCAGCAGATAACGGCTGGCATCGCCAATTCCCCGAAAGTGATCCGACAACACGTAATGCGCGCCGATGTCGGCAGGCAAGGTGCGATCGATCAGCACGACCGGCCCTTGCGCGCCGCGCAACGCAGCCAGCGTAGCCGGGTCGTCTTCGAGCGCGGGCAACACGATCAGCCCGTCGACCTGACGTTGAAGCAATACATCGATACGTTGCGCATCGACGCCCGGGTCGCCGCCTGAATTGGTCAGAAGGACCGAATACTTGGCCACGCTGAGTACGCTTTCCGCACCGCTGACGATGGAGGCAACCAGGGGATTGTTGATATCCGAGCCAACAAACCCCACGGAATGCGTCGCACGCCGGCGCAGGCTTTGCGCGAGGACGTTGGGCGCGTAGCCAAGTTGGCGAGCCGCGTCCAGCACGCGCTGCGTCATCTGCGGGCTCGAGCCGGGTTGTCCCGAAAGCACCCGCGACACTGACGCGATTCCCACGCCCGCCAGTTCGGCCACCGCCTTGATGCCGGACTTCACGATGGCGGGTTCCCCCGTCTTGTTGCTCATCTCGAAATTTCCCCAATCAATTCTTGACAACCTCTTACTGCTCGAATTATCGTCTGGAAACGTTTCCGGAAACGTTTCCAGACGATAATTCGGAAGATGGAACCCTGTCGCGAACGCAGCAAACGGGCGTAGTCGCGAAGCGTATCAAAAAGTGGCGCTGCGAAAGACTGACTGAAGCCCGGCCCATGAGAGGTCGCGTCAGTGTGCCACTGAAAAAAGCGCCAAACACTGCGAGCGGCACGGTTCGCGGCCGATGGAGACACGCTGCGCCCCGTGCGCGGCCTTCGATAAAAGAATAGAGGTTGCCTTGCAAAGCACACACCGGCAGTCGCCCGAAATACGCCGCGCGGTCCGCAACGCCATCCTGAGCGCGATCGTGGGAACGGCCGTTGAATGGTACGACTACTACCTTTACGCGACGGCGGCCGCCACGCTATTCAACAAGCTGTTCTTTCCTTCATACGATCATCTGACCGGGACGCTCCTCGCGTACGCGAGCTTCGCGATCGGGTTCTTCGTCCGGCCTGTCGGCAGTGTGATTTTCGGGCGGCTCGGCGACAGGATTGGCCGCAAGAAAGTGCTGATCATTACTCTGCTTCTGATGGGCGGCTCGACGACGCTGATGGGCCTCCTGCCGACCTACGCGATGATCGGCGTCTGGGCTCCGCTTCTCTTGTGCGTGCTGCGCGCATTGCAGGGCCTGGGCTCCGGCGCGGAGTATGCCGGCGCCGTGCTGATGGTGATCGAATATGCGCCGCCCAAGCGGCGCGGTCTCTATGGATCGTTGCCCTATGTGGGCGTTGCACTCGGTCTGCTGATGTCGCTTGCCACCTTCCATATTTCGTCGAGCTTGTCGAAAGGTGCGTTCGAGGAATGGGGCTGGCGAGTCCCCTTCCTGCTGAGCGCGGTAGTCGTGATCCTCGGCCTTGTACTACGTAGTTCGCTCAAGGAAACCCCTGCGTTCCTCGACCTCCAGAAACGCAATGCCGTGGTCAGGGCACCGATCCGGGAAGTTTTTCGTACGTCACTGCGGCCCATGTTGTGCGCCTGGGGAGCGCGTCTTGGCGACAACTCGCTTGCTTATATCTACGAATCGTTCGTGATCGTCTATGTCACGCAGCAACTGCATATGTCACGCGATGTCATTGTGACGGCCCTGATGTTCAGCACCGCGCTGCAATTCGTCACCGTGCCATTCTTTGGCTGGGTCTCGGATCTGGTGGGACGCAAGCCGGTCTACATTGGCGGTGCTCTGATCTCCGGGCTTGCGATCTTCCCGTTCTTTCGCATGCTGCAGAGCGGAGACATCGTGTGGATCTATGCGGGACTCTTCCTGGTTTCATCAGTAGCAAAAACGATGATGACCTCGGCGCAAAGCCCGTGGCTCGCCGAAATGTTCCCCTCGCGTGTCAGGTACACCGGCTTCTCGCTCGCCCGCGAGGTCACCTCACCCATCTCGGGCGGCATCGCGCCGATGATCGCGGTCGGTCTCCTTTCCGCTGGCGCTGGTTCCCCGCATCTGGTCGCGTGGTACGTCGTGGCACTTGGCGTGATCACGGCCGTGTCTGTGTTCCTCGGACCCGAAACGCGTGGCCGCAATCTCGATGAACCTTCGGCAGGCGCTGATCCTGCAGCCTCTGAAAACGACGCCGCCACAGTGCAGGCGACACGGTACTAACCAAAATCCAAGAAGGAGTTTTCAATGAAGATCACTAAAGTCGAACCACTGCATGTTGGCCAGTTCATGTTTGTCCGCGTCGATACCGACGAAGGCATTACCGGTTATGGTGAGGCCGGCGCATGGGGACATATTGAAGCGTCGGGCGCGGCGATCCGCCGTTTCGCCGAGTATCTGGTCGGCAAGGACGCGTTTGCGATCGAGCATCACTGGAACGTGATGCATCGCTTCAGCTACTTCCAGGGGCTGGCGATTAACGCCGCGATTTCTGCCATCGACATTGCGCTCTGGGACATCAAGGGTCGCGCGCTGAATGTACCGATCTATCAATTGCTGGGTGGTCCGGTGCGCACTAAAGCGCGTATTTACGGGCACATTTACGAAAGCAGCATCGAGAAGATCCTGGTGGAGTGCCAGGCGAAGATGGAAGTCGGCTTCAATGCATTTGGCCACCTGAATCCGTTCCTCGATGAAGGCAATGACCAGGTTTACTTCAAGACGCACATCAAAAAAATGCGCGACGCGATCAGTAATGTGCATCAGATGCGCGAAGTCGTGGGCGATCGGGTCGACTTGCTCATCGAGCTGCATCGACGACTTACGCCGGCCGAGGCGATTGTGTTCGCGCGCGGTATCGAGGACACGCATCCGATGTTCATCGAAGATCCGATCCGTCCGGAAGGACCCGATGGCATGGCGCGCGTTGCTGAGAAAATTCATATTCCGATTGCGACCGGAGAGCGCTTCTCCAGCATCTACGAATTCCAGACACTCATGGCCCGAGGGGGAGTGGAATACGCGCGCGTCGACCTGTGTCTGTGCGGCGGCATTACCGGCGCCCGCAAGGTTGCAGCGATGGCCGAGGCGCACCACATCCAGGTCGTTCCGCATAACCCGCTCTCGCCTATCGGGTTGGCCGCGTGCCTCCAGCTCGACGCCGCAATCCCCAACTTCGCGATCCAGGAATACGCGACGGGTTTCGAAGCTGGAATCTTCGAATCACGGCCGGAACATCTGGGCAGCAATATTGTCGACAAGGTGCCGTTGCCGAACAACGGTTTTGTCGATATCCCGAACGGACCCGGACTCGGCATGGCCTTGCTGCCGGACGCACAGAGAATCCGGCCGCCATTATCCAAACCGATTTCGATGCGGCCGCATTTTGACGGCTTCATAGTTGATCAATAAGGGGAAGAACGTCGTCGAACACGAAGCGCCCACTCGCGAGCACGATGGGCGCAATCGATCCGGGTCCATCAAACCGGATAACGCCGTCCGGTCCACGGAATCTCGTCGAGGAACTCCCGCTTGCGCGTTCGTTTGGTCGTCAAATCCAACCCCTGCACTACCCGCCACCGCCAACCTAAAAAGCCCATTCCCCGCGCGCGAACGAAAACACCTTCCCATTCGACCCGCCAATAACTCCCACTAATAGCCGTGTTAAGAAGTATTAGTTTCTCTTCAATCGTCCCGGCGACTATCCTCCAATCGATGCATATCAACTGATTGCATATCGAAGCGTCGCCAGGATAAAAGTCACAAGCCTGCCTCGCCTGCCACTACCGTTTTCTTCAGGGGCGTCAACCATGCAGTTAACCCAAGAGCAACTTAGACAGTTCAATGAGGATGGATTCCTTATTCTCCCGCAGCTATTTTCCGTCGACGAGGTCGAGGTGTTGCGTGCGGCCATGAACCGCGTGTTTCTTCAGGACACCGCAGCGAACGTCAAGGAAAAAAGTAGCGATGTAGTGCGCACCGCGTTTGGCCTTCATCTACGCGACGAAGTTTTCGGGAAGCTCGTCCGGCACCCGCGCTTCGTGGAACCCGCTCAACAGATTGCTGGCCCGAATCTCTATGTCCAACAATCGAAGATCAACGTCAAAGAAGCAATCACTGGAGAAATGTGGCAGTGGCATCAGGATTTCGCCACGCATCATCGCGACGACGGCGTACCACAACCACTGGCGCTCAACCTGCACGTCTTCCTTGACGACGTCAACGAATTCAACGGGCCTCTGTACTTCATCAGGGGCTCACATCGTGTCGGGTCTTCGGAGGCTTTCTACGACACCACCACGACAAGCCACCCCTTGTGGGTAGTGCCGTCCGAGATCGTCAAGAATGTGGGGGAGCAGCGGGATCTTGTTTCAGCTACAGGACCGGCAGGCACGGCGCTAATTTTCGGCGACAGTCTGATTCATGGTTCGCCCCCAAACCTCTCGCCCTGGACGCGCGCCATCTTCTCGCTGATCCTGAATCCGGTGGACAATCGCTGCACGAAGGACAAGCGACCAGAACATATCCATCATCGAGACTTCACGCCTGTCGCGGCGCTTACCGATGGATGCCTGACAGATACGTCCGAACTGCCGAAACGAGAAGCTACTGCTTAAGCTGCCGCCGTGCATCCGGGGCGCCGAGTCTGGCGCCCTAGCCCTTCATGAGGGGAAGGTGAAAGAGGTCACTCGCCTCCTCGATAAATCAATGCAATGTCGCGTAGCCCAATACTGAAATCCAGGGGTGAGCAGCCCGCAGCCCTGGTTGCATCGTCGATAGTCAGCACTGCTTCGCCGTCGTCGCCAAGGATGGTCGCGGTGTCGCCCGACAAGGCGTCGGGATGGCCGGACAGATCAACAACGGTATATTCAAGGGTGACAGAAATAACACGAGAAGGTCGACCAGCGACCAGGACGTAAGCACCCTTGTCATGAAGCGGTCGCAGAATACCATTGGCCCGGCCAACCGAAAGCACGCCAGTTCGTGTGACGCCCTCGAAATTGGCGCCGTACGGATCGCCATGAGTTTTCGCTGGACTGCCGCCAATTGGCCGCACCTGGATCAAGCGCGTTTTAATCGCGCGAAGGACGGGTTCCGACGGAAGATTGACCGCACTGTCCGCCGGAAAAGAGCGCAAGCCATACAGGAAGTGTCCCGCACACACCGCAGTAAGACTGTCCTCGATATTCGCAATCACGTGCGCGCTTGCACGGGCTTGCGTGACGCGCAATTCCAAACCTCGTTGCAGCAGCCTTTTAACAAGCACCTCAAAAGCGCGGACACGGCCTATTGCCCAGTCCGCTTGCGACAGGTCAGCGAAAGGCACATGGGTATAGACGCCCTCCACCATTACGTTTGGCAGTCCGGCCATTTTCATGATGATGTCTTCGGCTTCGTCCAGCGGCACGCCAAGTCGCTGGAGACCGGCATCGACCTTGACGCATATGGCGACTGGCCGTGTCGCCGCAGCCGATACGATCCGGGCGCCTGCCATATCGACCACTGTCGGCACAATGTCGTTCTGCAGTAATGCGTGCACGTCCTCCGCGAGATTGACAGGATAGGCAATGATCTTTACCCCATTTCCCGATCGGCGTATCGCCACGGCCTCTCGTACCGACGCCGTTTGCACAGCGTAGGCGCCGCGTCTTGCCAAGCATGCAGCGATACGCGTCGCACCGTGACCGTAGCCATTCGCCTTGACGGGTACGATGATTTGCTTGCCGGCTCCAATCAACGTTTTCAGCCGATCATAGTTGCGAGTCAGCGCATCCAGGTCAACCTCGGCCCATGTGGGGCTGTGGTTTTCCAGGGCGATCGTGGAAGGTGCGGACTTAGGCGATGGTGCGGGATGAAGCGGTGAGGCGGCCATGAAAATCTCCGTTCAGTCCCAGTGTATGGGTATGTTATCCGTCATCGTTGGTGACCTCATGCCTTGCAATGCGCACTACATCTTGACGACATCCAGCAACGTCTTCTTGTTATCTTTAAAGTCAAAGATAGAGATAGCCGGTTCCGTGATATCGCCCTTTGCATCGAACATGACGTGCCCCGTAATTCCGGCATAGTCAGTCTTGTGGATTGCGTCGAGAACCTTGGACGGGTCCACTGAGTTCGAGCGTTTCATTGCATCCACGATGATATAAACAGCGTCGTACGTGAATGGTGCGTAGAGCACGAGCGGTTGACCAAAACGCGCCTGGTACTTCGCATTGAAGGCAGCGCCTTGACTCATTCTTGAAAGCGGCATGCCGGCCTCTGAACACACCACGTTCTGCGCGGCATCGCCGGCAAGTTCAGCCATTTTTTCGGTACAGATGCCGTCAGATCCAAGAATTCTCGCTTTGATGCCGAGACTGACCGCCTGCTTGGCAAACGGACCGGCGCCCTGGTCCGTGCCACCGAAGTAGATGGTGTCCGGCCGGGACGCCTTGATGGTCGTGAGAATGGCCCTGAAATCGGTCGCCGTGGAAGTCGTGGCTTCCCGTGCAACAATGCTCACGCCAGCGGCCTTTGCCGGCTTAGCAAATTCATCAGCCTGGCCCTTGCCTGCCTGTGTAGCATCGTCCACAACGGCCAGGCGCTTGATACCCAGGTTCTTGACCGCGTAAGCGGCGAGCGTAGGACTCTGCGCAGCATCCGTTGCAACTAGCCGAAACGTCGTCTTGAAGCCCTGCAACGTGTAATCCGGATTCGTCGATGAGGGAGATATCTGAGCTATACCCGCGTCGCTGTAAATTCTGGAGGCAGGAATTGAAACGCCGGAGTTGTAGTGACCGACGACTGCGACAACCCCGTCGTCGACCAGCCTTTGTGCAACCTGGGTTCCCGTTTTAGGATCGGCCGCATCATCTTGCGTGTCGAGCACCAGCGTGATGCGCTGTCCGCCGATGGTCAGTCCCGTCTTGTTGATCTCTTCAAGGGCTAACCGCGCACCGTTTTCATTGTCTTTGCCAAAATGCGCCAGTCCTCCCGTCAACGGCCCGGCGACCCCTATTTTCACGAGTCTTGTTCCCGGTTCGGCGGCGCTCGCCGCCGATGTCTGCGCCTGGCTATCCGGGATTGCGCGCCATAGCGCCGCAGACATCACGACAGCGATGAGAGCTCGATTGCGAGTGGTTTGTTTCACTTGTCGTCTCCTTGACGATTTGCATGAAGCGCGGTCGAATCCTGCCGTGAAAATACCCCGCCGTAACGCCCGGTTGCGCCCGGCCTCTTTCCCACAATCAGGGCAGTGAAATTTGAGTACCATCGACCTCTTCCCTGTCGATCAGGTCATAATAGGTGGACGCGTTTTTTGAACAAAACTAATACTTCTTATACGACGTATTAATGGGGCTTATACGGTGCCGGCTACGCTTGATATAGATCTTCTTCGCACTTTCGTCGTGATTGCTCACGCCGGCTCCCTGAACTCGGCGGCGCCCCGCATTGGTCGTACGCAAGCAGCTGTCAGCATGCAAATCAAGCGGCTGGAGGAAATCATTGGCCAGCCATTGCTCAATCGCGGCGGCAGGGGTGTGACGCTTACGCAGGAAGGTGACAGGCTGCTGGCGCATGCGCAGGAGATCCTGAGCAGACATGATGAGGCTATTACCGACTTGACCGGACAAGGCCTCTCTGGCGTTATCCGGTTCGGCTGCCCGGATGAATATGCGTCTTCTTTTCTCTCGAACCTGATCGGTGATTTCGTCAACGATCATCCGAATGTACTGATCGAGGTCGTCTGTGCCTCTACTCCCCGGTTGCACGAGAGGCTAAACAAGCACGCAATCGAGCTTGCGCTGGTCTCGATCATAGAAGGTGCTACAGACGAAAAAAGTATTCGTATAGAGCCGCTGGTCTGGATTGCAAAATCGGCCGCTACCCTCAAGATTGAGCCGCTGCCGCTTGCGCTCTCGGATCCGGACGGGCTGGACCATATCAACGCGCTGCGCGGCCTAGATGCGGCGGGCCGCCGCTATCGCATCGCCTATGCCAGCGGCAGCCTGACCGGTTTGCTGGCAGTGGTTAGATCGGGCCAGGCGCTTGCCGTGCTGACCCGCACGGCCGTCCCAACTGACTTGCGGATTCTCGGACCAAAGTACAAGTTGCCAATGTTGCCTGCACTTGGCATTACTATCGCCTTTGATCGCGCTCGGCCTTCTGCATTAGTCGCCGCTTTTGCTGCACATATCCGTGCAGTCCTGCCTAAAATCTAGCTAGCGTGCGCAAGCTGGCGAGTAGTGCCGATAACGAATGACTAGGGAGAAGCAGTGCGTCTAATGCGACATTCGACATGGTTACTGGCGCTGCTTGCGCTAAGTGCAGCCGAAGCACGGGCGAACGATATTGCGTGTGCGACCACGCAGCAACCGGCTGAGCGTGCCATCTGTGACCATGCCATCCTGAACAATGAATACGAGCATATTGTTTCGCAGCAGCAGAGCCTGCTAAGCGCCGGGAAACTTTCGGCTGGCCAGCTATCGCGGTGGAGACAGTCACGCAATGCCTGTACCGACGTCCACTGTATTGACACAGTATTTGCTCAGTGGAACACCCTGGTTCAGGCGGCCGGGACAACGTCGGCTGCGGCAATGCCTCCCGATGTTCCATCAACGAACGCGTCAGCTCTCGTTGGACCCGACCCTGATGCGACACCTACGCCTTCGTCCGCTGCAGTGGCTACATCGGATCCATCTGTCGTGCAGCGGGGAAGCGCCGCGGGCGTTGCGCTGCCGCAGCCTGTTGCAAGTCAGGCCTCGGCGACCGTGGCCTCGTCCGCTTCATCGGGGGCGTCGGCGACATCGAGCGCCCTCGAATCCCGCAGCACGACGGGCATGAGCGGCGGCGTGCTGGCGGCAATACTGGTTGCGATCGGCTGCGGCGTGCTCGTCCATCGGCGAAGGAAGAACGCCCGGCCTACCCGCAAACCATGAAGGCAATGCTGCGATGAAGCCTTCGCTCAGCTTCAATATTTCGCATGGAAGATATGCATCGGCTGATCGTGCGGGCGCACCATTTTTGAACTTGGATGGGAACACAGGCGTGACCCGCTGGTGGCTTCTCTGCCGGGCACGAATCCAGCAGAGAAAGCCACCACGCCCCTTCTCGCAGCGAGCTGATGGAAAGCGAAAAGCGCCGCTATTTATCTAAAACCCGTCACCGCATGCGGCACGTACCGTTCTTCGAGCAGTTGGATTTCGTCCGCTGTCAGATTGAGTGAAAGGGCTGCGACCGCGTCGTTCAAATGATGCAGCTTCGTCGCGCCGACAATAGGCGCCGTGACCGGCTTTTTCTGCAGCACCCACGCAAGCGCGACCTGCGCCCGCGGCACGCCCCGCTTCGTCGCAATTTCGCTCACCCGTTCGACGATCTGACGGTCTGCCTCTTCGGTGGCCGCATACAGCGTGCGGCCGAATTCGTCGGTCTCCGAGCGTGCGCTGCTGCTGTTCCAGTCGCGCGTCAGACGGCCCCGTGCGAGCGGGCTCCACGGTATGACGCCGATGCCTTCGCTTTCGCACAGCGGCAACATCTCGCGTTCTTCTTCGCGATACAGCAGGTTCACGTAGTTCTGCATCGTCACAAAGCGAGTCCAGCCGTGGCGTTCGGCAACATGCAGCGCTTTGGAAAATTGCCACGCATACATGGTCGATGCACCGATATAACGTGCCTTACCCGCCTTGACGACATCGTGCAACGCTTCCATTGTTTCTTCGATCGGCGTCGTGTCATCCCAGCGATGAATCTGATACAGATCGATGTAGTCGGTGCCGAGGCGCTTCAGGCTCGCGTCCACTTCCGCCATGATCGCCTTGCGCGACAGCCCCGCGCCGTTCGGCCCCGGACGCATCCGGCTGTTCACTTTAGTGGCGAGCACGATCTCGTCGCGTTTCGCGAAATCCTTTAGCGCCCGGCCAACGATCTCTTCGCTGGTGCCGTCCGAATAGACGTTGGCCGTATCGAAGAAGTTGATACCGAGATCAAGCGCCTGTTTGATAAAGGGGCGTGCGGCATCGTTGTCCAGTGACCATGGGTGCGGGCCGCGTTCGGGCACACCATAACTCATGCAGCCAAGACATAGACGCGATACATCGAGGCCTGTGCGGCCAAGTTTCACATATTCCATCGTGCAACTCCTGTTGAAAGTGCGGAATGAGCAGAGGGCGTAACTGCCGGTCGTTTCGTAATTAGACTCGATTTCGAAAAAATGCGCCGGTCAAGTCAGAACGCCAGCGCCCCATGGCGCCGGAAGCGTTGTCGTCATCGACTCCGGATGCGCCGAATATGACAATTTGCCGGAGGTCGTGCAGAAGGAGGTCCAGGCCTTTGTCGAGGTCAACGTTGCGTGGCTTGGAAGGACGCTTGTGGCAGCAGGAATGGTCAGAAACGGGTCCGCGCCACATTCGCCGCGGTCTCAGGCGCGCAGTTGATGGCCCGAAGCCGTTCCGATATAAAGCTCTTTGATATCTTGATCGAGAGCTATCGAGAGGTTGGACTCTTACCCGCGTGGGAATTTGACAAGCACTGTGCATTGGGTCGCGAATGGCTTCCTATTTTGGCCTTGTCCCTCAGCAATCAACGTTCGTGAACAGCAAAAGTCCGATGACGATAATAGCTAAGCTCGTGTCTCTGGTAAGCCGTCGGACCCTGCGGACGGAAGGTCATGTGTTCGCCATCACGCCCGAGCGCATCGGGATTGCGGAAGGCATACACGCAGCACTTGCGATGGCGCCCATGCTCTGCGCCGCAGCGATTCTCGGTCATTCCGATATCGCTTTCGGCGCCGTCGCGGCATTCTGGAACTGTCTTTGCGATCCGCAAGGATCCAAATCACAGCGCCTGAAGGCGATGGCCATCTTCACGGCCATGGGCGTTGTCGTCATGCCGCTGGCGTCCTATGCCGCGCATTGGGGCTACGCGGTCAGCATTGTCACCCTCTTTATCCTGGTCTTCCTGTGTGGACTGACACGGTCCTACAAGCCCTCGCTCGGGCCCATGCCCGCGCAGGCAGGGCTGATTGCGTCGCTCGCGGTGGTGATCGGCGTTGCGTCGCCCGAACCGCTTGCCGCTGCACTCGCTCACGGTGGCTATTTTTTGCTCGGGTCAGGCTGGACCATGCTGTTCTGCATCTTCCTCTGGCCTGTCCCGTTCCCACAGTCCACGGGCTTCGCGCTCGCGACGATCTTCGGCAGGCTCGAGGACATGGCCGGGTTTCTGGAGTCGCTGGATTCGCGGCCTGGAATGGATGCGGAGGGCTGGACCGAATTCAATAGCGTTTATCGGCGCGGAGTGCGCATGTCGATCGAGCGCGGGCGCGCATTGGCGGCGCATGATGTTCGCAACGGCCCCGAACTGGGCCCGGGCGTCGACGCTGCCGGCAGGGTGTTTTCGGCGCTGATCGCTATCGGTCATGCCCGGCGCAATGCAGCCATTACCGTCCACGACGAGTCGCGGCAATTGCGCCAGGGCCTGCGACGGTTGCTGCAAAGCGTGGCCGCGCGAGCACGGCATGAACTGCCCATTCCCGATGCGCTGATCGCGCAGGCGAACGCGTTGTTGCGACAGACGGATGAGCGGACGGACCCGACGGCGATGGCCGTTGCCTTTGCGGCAAAGGCCATCGCCGGCCTCGCGGATCGTCAGCACAGGCTCGCAATCGATCCCGAGACGCCTGCGCCTGCCGCCGCTCCCGCGCTCAAGATTGAAAGGCTGGTGTGGATGCATGCGCTGAGGGTGGCTGTGGCATCGGTGATCGCTTACATGATCGGTACATCGCTGAGTGTCACGTTTGCATACTGGGGCGCAATCGCTGCCATCGTCGTGACCCAACCGGTTTCCGCCAATACATGGTTGCGTGTGCTGGAGCGCGCATGCGGCAGCCTGATCGGTGGAACGATCGCCGCTGTTCTTCTGGCGAGTCTGTTGGGTCCGGTCGCGGTGACATTGGCAATCTTGCCGCTTGCAGCGGCGACCGTTGCATTGAGGCTGGTGAACTACGGTCTGTTCGTCGTCTTCCTCACGCCGATGTTCATGCTGATGTCGGATTTCATCCATCCGGCGCAAGGGCTGATCGTCGCTCGCCTTACCAATGAATTCGTCGGCGCCTGCGTAGGCGTGGCGGCAAGCTTTCTTTTCTGGCCGCCGAAGGAAAGTAACGCGCTGAATGCCGTGATCTCAGCCGCGATTTCGGCCAACATGGCATTCGCGTCCGCTGTCCTTCGGATGGCCGGAGGATCGACCGCTACCCTTGATCGTCTGCAGCGCGAAGCCGGCTTGGCCAGCTCACGGCTTGAAGTGGCGAGAGAACGCATGCTCCTGGAGGGCCAGCGGCGATCTGCACGGCTCGAACAACTGCGGAACCTGATTGTCGCCGTGCGGGTGGTTTGCGGCGCCGCCGCGGTGATCGAAGTCCTTCGGAGCGGAGAACCGGACGCACATGACCGGGAGCGCGCCAATCGATACGATGAAATGACCGCCAAACTGCTGGAAGCCCTGACGTCGAGGAAAGCGCTGCAGTTGGGTCAGTCTGCAGAAACGCCGGCAGATGACCTCGAACAGGCGATCCAGCATCTCGTGACCGCATTCGATAGCTATGTGGGAACTGTATCCACCTGACCGATCTGAGCTACAACGTCATGCGAGCGAGCGCGCCTTGTCGCCACGCGGCGTGAAGAAAGCCAGTGCCGCCGCGACGATAAACAGCGCGGGAACATCGCCGAATAAATGACCGACATGGTTCGCCCCGTCCATCTCGACGCCGAAAGACTGCACGGCCATGATCACGCCGTGCACGACGCTCGACCACACCGTGAACCAGATCAGGCTCAGATGTTTCATCGGATCGCGCGACGCGATCAGCAGGAACACGCCGAGCGTCGCGTAGATACTGACGATCATCAGCGGGTAATCGGAATGCCCGCTGTGCCACGTCCAACCTGCGGGCCACAAGATCATCAGCGGCCAGATTGCAAACACGCAGATCAGCCCCACCACGATCAAAACGATGCGCAAGGCGGCGAGTCGTTGGGTGTCGTTCATGGTGGACTCCTTGAGCGCGGCGTGTTTGATTCACGATACTCCCGTGCGCCGCGTTGGAGCAACTGTCGGCGATCGCTAGGCCGTTAAACCCTTCGCCCTGGTTTAACGTGCTGACGTGCTCAAACGCCCGACGGTTTCGGACGCCCGAGCTTTACCATTTGCTGGAACATGAGGTGCGGCGCAACGCGGCTCGCGATTTTCAATACATTGCTCACGCCCGGGCGAATTTCGATTTTCCCTGCTTCGATACCCGCAATGGCACGGCTCGCGAGCACGCTGACCTTCATGCCTTTTTCGCCTTTCATTTCCTCTGCAAACTCGCCCCTAAATAGCGGTGTTTCGGTACCCGGGGGCGCCAATTCGACGACGGACACGCAGGTGTCGGCTAACTGCGCCCTCAGGCATTGCGTATAGGCATGAAGCGCGGCTTTTGACGCGCTGTATATAGGAGCTGCGGGGAAAGGAATAAACGCCAGACCTGAAGACACATTCACGATCAAGCTGTTTTTTTGCTTCAAAAGCAAAGGCAGGAAAGCCTGGACCATCCAGATGGGTCCCTTCAGATTTCCATCGACTTCAGTAGTCAGGTCACCCAACTGATGCGGCCGATTCAGTTTGATATTACGCATGGTTCCCGCGTTGTTCACCAGCGTGTCCAAAGCAGGAAACCGGTCACACACGGTTTTGTACAGCAACTCGATACTCGCTGGATCGCTAACGTCGCTCTGAAAAGTATGGAGTCCGGGGACGGCGCGCCGTGCATCTTCCAGCCTGTCGAGATCCCGACCCGTGACCAACACCGTATTGCCCAGAGCAATCAACTGCCGCGCCAACTCGATGCCGATCCCGCTCGTCCCGCCCGTAATCAATATGGTTCTGCCGATCATTTTCATTAGGTCACTCCCTATTTTTGGTGAACACGAGCGTAGTTTGACCCGCATACTCTCTACTGGGAAGAAGGCACCTGAAAGTTGCATACTTACCAAATGGAGAGTGTAAAGATGGAGCGAGTCCCGGAGTTCACCAAGGAACAGATCGCCGCCGCGCAGTACTACGCGAGCCTGACACCGCCAATCGATCTTGATCCTCGAATTGTGTCGTTAGTCAGGGATCTCATCGGCCGGGTCGCCGACAAATGGACAATGTTGATCCTCGACGTACTCGCGGAGAAATCGCCGCTGCGTTTTAGCCGGCTTAGCGAACTGGTCGAGGGAATCAGTCAGAAGATGCTCACGCAGACCTTGCGCGCAATGGAGCGTGACGGCCTGGTGATACGCACGGTATATCCGGTCGTGCCGCCGAAGGTCGAATACAAACTCACTGACCTCGGGATTACACTCGGCGCTGCGTTTTGTGGAGTCTGGGTCTGGGCGGCCAACAATCTGGATGCGGTAGAGAAGGCACGTCAAGATTTTGATGTACGGCCGTGATGCCTACCGACACGGCATTAAGTTCGGCTAGCTACGTCGGTGCAAATTCAAAACAGCGCGTTGTCATCAGCCTGGCGAAGTGCTCCGCGGTGACAGGGTGGCTAAACGTCGGTGCACTTCCAGCCAGTGGCTGGGAAATGGCTGGCGTCCTGCCCGTCGACGTCAACGGGAGCCCCAAGCGACGGACCAAACCCCGTGCCATACTTGCGGCTCCTCCCACCCATACGTGGACCGTGATGACCGCCCTTTCTGCGTCCATCGGCTTTAACTTCAATCCGCTCGACCGCCGCTCCGACAAGCGGGACGACCTTGCCTTTATCGAGCAACTGCGCAGCGACACCGCCACGCGCTTTCTCATCTTCGATGGCGACATCCCCTTGCTTAAGCGAGGCGGCGAACGTGACCCGTGGTTCCTCCCCAGCGAGACCGCAGCCTTCGGCCTGCCGCTTCATAGCGTATTCCTCGGAGTAGACACCGACGGCGCTGGACGCTTCGCGCTAGGCATCAAACTCGACCCGGCCCCAGACAACGCTTCGCCTGCCCGGGGCTATGACCGCATCGATCTTCGCTCGCTCGCGCTGCAAGACCTGGTCGATGCGGGTGTACTTGGAATCATGGCCCAGGCGAAGTCGATGCTCGACTGGCATCGACGCCATTCCTTCTGTGCGAACTGTGGCGCTGCAAGCCGCATTACGGCAGCGGGCTGGCAACGCATCTGCGATGTTTGCGACGCACGCCATTTTCCGCGGGTGGATCCCGTCGTGATCATGCTGGTGATAGACGGCGACCGGTGTCTGCTCGGACGCCAGCGCCAATTCGCCGCGGGCATGTACTCGGCGCTTGCGGGTTTCGTCGAGCCGGGCGAGACGGCAGAAGAAGCCGTGCGCCGCGAAGTGCTGGAGGAGGCTCGCGTGAAGTGTGCGCAGGTTGTCTATTTCGCGACGCAGCCGTGGCCGTTTCCTTCATCGCTGATGATTGGTTGCTTTGCGCAGGCGAGCGATACCGACATTGTCGTCGATACGAACGAACTCGAAGACGCCCGCTGGTTTTCGCGCCAGGAGGCTGCGGCGATGCTCGCGGGAACGCATGCGGACGGGCTGTCGGCGCCCAAGCCGTTTGCCATTGCGCATCATTTGCTGCAGGCGTACGTTCAGAAGGGTGACTCGGTACTACTTGGGCAAGGGCACCTGTAGCTCGCTTATCTAAAACGCAACGCCCCGGCGCATGCTCTGCAGGAGGCCCGGGGCGATTTTAATTAGCTTAAGTTATCCTACAATGCGTTTGAAACTGACGTAGTAATCGTCCGTGTAGTAGCAGTCGCCAGTCTGCTTGCGCAGTCCTCCACACACGATGCGGCGTAGTCCGCGATCCGCCGCACCAGGCGTGCGAACTGTGTAAGCGTGGTAATAGCCGCGCGGATGCTGCGGCAGCATTGCGGCGCTGTTGCGGAACAACACGCCGTCCTCGCCATAAGGGAAAGGGCCGCCTGCCTTGATCAGACGCAGTGTTTCGCCTGCTTCCGCCGGCAACTGCGCCTTAGCGATGGTGGCCAGCGCAGCCGATGTTCCCGATGCGGCGGGTGTGGCGCTCGCGGCCTGCCCAAGTGGCGCCGACGCCTCACTCGCGGATGAGGCCGGTTCCTGAGTAGCGTTTCGCGATCCATCCTTGCCGCATCCGTCGAGGATCGCGCTCAAGGCGAGGATGCAAGAGAAAGCCCATGCTCGCTTCACGATACGGTTATCTCCGGGTTGACCAGCATTCAGCGATCACGACCGATTTAAGAGTATCGCTAATAGCCGAGCGAATCAATGCTCGGTGGACCTAGGAATTTTTTAAAGGCCATCATGAAGCAAGTGGATCAAGCAGGTCGCAGTCAGAAACGTTTTGTAGCTGAGTCGGGCCGCGTCTAAGGAAGCAATCGGCAGACCCGAGTCGCTGCATGGAAACACTGGCGATTCAGCCCTTGACCAGTCCTCCGTCGACGACCAGGTTCTGGCCCGTCACCGCACGTGCCCACGGCGAGAGGAAGAACAGCACCGCGTCAGCGAACTCGGCGGGCGTCGTGACGCGGCGCAGCGGCGTGAATCCCGCGACCATATCGAACACGGCTTCGGGCGTTGCGCTGCTGGCGTCGGTGGTGCGCAGCAGGCCGCCCGACACCATGTTCACGGTAATGCCATCGGGTCCAAGATCGTTCGATGCGGTTCTCGTCAGCGCAAGCAACGCCGCTTTTGCCGCCGTGTAATCGTGATAAGGCACGACGGGATTCTGGAACAGATTGGTCCCCACATTGACGATTCGGCCGAAACCAGCAGCCCGCATCGCAGGCAACGCGGCCTGAATCGTGTGGAGCGCGCCCTTGAGCGCACCATCGATCTGCTGCTGAAAGCGCGCCCATTCGATATCGCCGATCTTCGGACGCGCATCGCCATCGAAGCTGAAATTGGCGAGTGCGTTGTTCACCACGGCATGCACCGGGCGGCCGCTTTTCGCCTGAGCTTCGTCGAAAAGACGTGCGACCGACGCTTCATCGGTGACATCGGCCTGGACCGCTATGACGCGCGGCCCGAGTCGCTCGACGAGCGCCCTCGCCTGCGTTTCGCTCGTCTTAGGCGGCGCCGGGAACGTCGGCGCTTTTGCCGTTCAACTCGCCCACCGCACCGGCGACTTCGTGTTAGCCAGTGCATCGCGTCGAGATACGGACTACGTCATGGCTCTCGGTACCAATCAGGTTATTGATGTGCGCGAGCAATCATTCGACGAATATCGGCACTCGTTTGATGTCGTGATCGACCTGATCGGCAGTGACGCGCTTAATCGTTCCTTTGACGCCGTCAAACCTCGGGGACAAGTAGTGTCGGCGGCCGCCGAGCCGAACGCTGAACGCGCGGCGGCAGCTCAGATACGTGCGAAATTCATGCTGGTTAGCGTCACGACTTCAACGCTCCTTGCACTTTCAGAGTTATTTGAAACGGGAGCGCTCCGAACACGGGTTGGAGAAATTTTCCCGTTGTCGCAGGCGCGTGTTGCCCATGAGATGCTCGAGGGTCGAAAGCACGCGCCGGGGAAAATTGTGCTTGTGCCTTAACCAGAAATTCGCAGTCAGGTGAACGCTGCCGGGCATTGCGCCGTAGCGTCAACGCGCACGTCAAGCTGCGCCAGTACGTTCCCGCGGGCGGAATCGATATCGGTGGTTAAGCTTCGTTCGCAAGCTCGCTCAGTTCGCCACGATATTGCTTTGAAGCATCGAGAAGCCAGTCGCGAAAGGCACGAATAGCCGGCGATGATTCCTTTTGCTCCGGCACCACGAAGTAGTAGTCCTTGGCGCCCGGCACCAGCATCTCCCAAGGCACGGTCAATTCCTTCGACGCGATCTCGTTCTGCACATAGCTGCGGGGCACGAGCGCCACACCCGCCTTCGCGCGTGCCGCTTCAATCAGCAACGCATACATGCTGAAACGCGGACCGCGTAATGCTTTCGGATTGGGCGCGCCCGCCAGCTCGAACCAACGGGACCACGCCTCGGGTCTCCCCGTCTTGTGCATGAGCACGAAATCCGCGAGATCCGACGCCTTCGCGCAACGAAGCCCGCCAATGAGATCCGGGCTGCAAACGGGGATGAGTTCTTCCGTGAACAAATACGTTGTGGTCGCATTGGCCCAAACGGGATGGTCGAAATGAATCGTTGCGTCGAACGCCTCCTCCGAAAAGAGAAACGGCTCCTCACGCGCGATGATGTTGATCGTGATGTCGGGATGCAGTGCCGCAAACTCTCCCAAGCGTGGCATCAGCCACTTGAGGGCGAACGTGGGCAGCACGGCAAGATCGAGCGTGATGCGCCCGGCGTCATAGCCCATTGCGAGCGTGGTATCCATCTCCAGCTTGTCGAGACTCTGCTGGACGAGCGCGCTGTAGGTCCTGCCCGCATCGGTCAGTTGCAGGCGGCGCTTGACGCGGCTAAAAAGCGGGGTGGCAAGGTACTCTTCAAGCAACGCGATCTTCTTGCTGACCGCGCTTTCGGTAACGGACAACTCCTCTGCTGCATGGGTAAAACTCAGGTGGCGCGCCGCGGACTCGAACGCGATCAGCATGCTGGTACTCGGTATTTTTCTGCGCATCACTTCCCTGCCCGATAGACTCGTAGACAAGGCCGCTGCCGTACGTAACGCGATACGCGGCGCGGTGCGCATTGGAATGCCTTTCACCTCGCAGCTCGCCAAGCTTGACACCAGCGACCTTTATTGATGGGCATGATCGCTGCGCCGACGGGGAAATTTTTCTCGCTGCCGCGCTGTTTCAATACGCTTGAACAGCGCCAGTATCTCGCCCACGATACCCTTGCGAAGGGCAAGCACGCAGACAATGAAGATAAACCCCGTGACGATGGTGACCGAGTCGCCCAACGTACCGAACCAGTTTACACCAGTCACCGAGGCAAGCCAGTTACCGATATCACCGAGCTTGTCCTCCAGCAGGACGATGATCAACGCGCCCACAATGGGACCGAACAGCGTGCCCAGGCCACCCACGAGCGTCATCAGCACTACGAGGCCGGACATGCTCCAGTGCGCGTCGGTCAGGGTCTCGAAACCGAGCACCATGGCTTTCATCGCGCCGGCGAGGCCCGACAACGCCGCGGATAATACAAACGCAAGCATCTTGTAGCGGTCGACCTGGTAGCCAAGCGAGATCGCGCGTGGCTCATTTTCCCGGATCGCGCGCAGCACTTCGCCAAAGGGAGAGTGGATCGTGCGCATGATCAGCGCGAAGGCCCCCACGCTG
Organism: Caballeronia sp. LjRoot29; assembly: GCF_964252755.1. Taxonomy (NCBI): domain Bacteria; kingdom Pseudomonadati; phylum Pseudomonadota; class Betaproteobacteria; order Burkholderiales; family Burkholderiaceae; genus Caballeronia; species Caballeronia sp. LjRoot29. The sequence goes on from NZ_CAXUPU020000022.1 coordinate 53,849, forward strand.
ATCGCCAGTATGACGAAGTAAAGAACGAGATCATTCGACAGGTCGACCAAGCCAAAGAGCCTGCCGCGAGGAATGCCTTGCAAGCCGTCCTCGCCTCCTGCAAACGGCGCCTGCAGGAATACGAAGTACAGCATCTGCGCAAGCGCGAGCGTGATCATCGTGAAGTAGATGCCCTGCCGCCGGATGGCGAGTGCGCCCATCACCAACCCGATCAATGCGCCGGCCAACGTGCCCAGCGCGAGCCCGGCTTCTGTTGATACGCCCCAGGACTTGAGCGCGTAGCCTGCGACATAGCCCGCCGCCCCAAAGAACGCCGCGTGACCGAACGACAACAGCCCGGCATAACCCACCAACAAGTTGAATGAGCAGGCGAACAACGCGAAGCACAAAATCTTCATCAACAGGACCGGATACAGCACGGTCGGCGCAACGCACGCCGCCGCGAGCAGCAGGCAATAACCCCAACGCTTCTTCATGTCACCCGCCTCACTTCTCTTTACCGAACAGACCGGCAGGACGCACGATCAACACGATCGCCATCACGATGAACACCACGGTCGCCGACAGTTCCGGATAGAACACCCGCGTCAACCCCTCGATCACACCCAACCCGAGACCAGTCAGGATCGAGCCAAGGATGGACCCCATGCCGCCTATCACCACGACCGCGAACACGACGATGATGACGTTCGATCCCATCAACGGCGACACCTGTATCACCGGCGCGGCCAGCACGCCGGCAATGGCGGCCAGCGCCACGCCGAAACCATAGGTTGCCGTCACCATCAGCGGCACGTTGATGCCGAACGCTTCCACCATCTTCGGGTTCTCCGTGCCGGCGCGCAGGCTCGAGCCAAGGCGCGTCTTCTCGATCACGAACCAGGTCGAGAAGCAGATCACGAGCGATGCCGCCACCACCCACGCGCGATAGTTGGGCAGCATCATGAAGCCCAGGTTGGTGACGCCGTCGAGCGCGTCGGGCACCGGGTACGGCTGGCCCGACACGCCGAAGACCGAGCGGAACAATCCTTCGATCATCAGCGTGAGCCCGAAGGTCAGCAGGAGCCCGTACAAGTGATCGAGTTTGTAGAGCCATCGCAACATGGTTTTCTCGATCAAAACACCAAACAAACCTACGACGACTGGCGCCAGCACGAGCATCCACCAGTAACCGATGCCCAGGTAATTGAGGCCCATCCAGGCGAGGAAAGCGCCAAGCATGTAGAGCGTGCCATGCGCAAAATTGATCACGTTGAGCAGGCCGAAGATCACCGCAAGACCGAGTGACAACATGGCGTAGAACGAGCCGTTCACGAGGCCGAGCAGCAGTTGGCTCATCAGCGCCTGAATGGGTAAGCCGAAAATTTCCATGGTCAGATGCTGAGCGGTTCGTTGAGGGTTTGCGCTTTCGAATCGAGCTCGGCGGCGGCGAACGACTCCACAATCTGGCCGTGCTCCATCACGTAGAAGCGGTCGGCGAGCGGCGCCGCAAAGCGGAAATTCTGCTCGACCATCACGATGGTGTAGCCGCGCGCTTTCAGCATGGTGATCATCCGAGCGAGCGCCTGGACAATCACGGGAGCAAGGCCTTCCGATATCTCGTCGAGCAGCAATAATCGCGCGCCGGTGCGCAGTATCCTCGCCACCGCGAGCATCTGCTGCTCGCCGCCCGAGAGCCGCGTGCCCTGACTGTGCCGGCGCTCCGCGAGGTTGGGGAACATCGCGTAGATCTCGTCGAGCGACATGCTCCCGTGCTTCGTCGATACAACCGGCGGAAGCAGAAGATTTTCCTCGGTCGTCAACGACGAAAAAATACCCCGCTCCTCGGGGCAATATCCCACGCCGCGCCGCGCGATTCTGTAGGTCGGCAGGCTGACTGTCTCCTCGCCGTCGATGCGAATCGAGCCGCGGCGCGTGCCAACCAGGCCCATGATTGCCCGCAGGGTGGTGGTGCGGCCAGCGCCGTTGCGCCCCAGCAAGGTCACGACTTCGCCGCGCTTCACCGTGAGATTGACGTCGTGGAGGACGTGCGACTCGCCATACCATGCATGCAGGCTGGTGATCGACAAAGCCTCGTCGGCCGCTCGTACGTCCTCGTGTATCCGGGCTGCGACCGGTCTCTCTTGCACGCTGCTCATCACTGCGTTCCCTCAAGCGCCTCAACTGCCGATCCCATGTACGCTTGTATGACCTGAGGGTTGCAAGACACTTCGTCGTAACTGCCTTCGGCGAGCACCGTGCCCCGCTGCAACACGCTGATGCGATCGCAAATACCCGCGATCACTTTCATGTTGTGCTCGACCATCAGGATCGTTCGGCCCGCCGATACTTTCTTGATCAATGACGTCACCCGGTCGACGTCTTCGTGGCCCATGCCTTGAGTCGGCTCATCGAGCAGCATCAACTCGGGTTCCATCGCGAGCGTAGTGGCAATCTCAAGCGCACGCCTGCGGCCATAAGGCAGGTCCACAGCAACCGTGTCCACGAAACTTCCAAGGTCCACTTCGTCGAGCAACGCGATCGCACGATCGTTGAGACGGGAAAGGCTGCGGCCGCTCTTCCAGAAGTGATACGACGTTCCAAGCGAGCGTTGCAGACCAATCCGCACGTTCGCGAGCACACTCAGGTGCGGGAACACCGCCGAGATCTGAAACGAGCGGACAATGCCACGGCGAGCGATCCGCGCCGCCGGCTCGGCGGTGATGTCCTGACCATTGAACAGGATTCGTCCCGAGGTGGGTGCAAGGAACTTCGTCAGCAGATTGAAGCAGGTAGTTTTCCCCGCGCCGTTCGGCCCGATCAGCGCATGGATGTGACCACGTTCGATATGAAGATCGACCGCTTCAACTGCCGTAAAGCCTTTGAAGACCTTCGTCAGACGCTCGGTCTTCAGGATGAAATCCTGCATTGCCACGCTCGCTCGATAGGGGTTCGTGAAGTTCGTGAGGGCTGGATGCGCGCGGGAGCCTACTGCTTCGCAAACGTGCAGCTGCCCTTCGCGATCGACGGATAAGCCTCGTTGCCCGGAACAACCGCACGCACGTTGTAGTAATCCCAGGGCTTCTTCGACTCCGCCGGCGTCTTCACCTGCATCAGGTACATGTCGTGGACCAGCAGGCCGTCCTTGCGAATCACGCCGTTCTTCGTGTACATGTCGTTGACCGGCGTGTCTTCCATCTTCTTGATGACCGTCGCTGAGTCGTCGGTGCCGGTAGCCTTGATTGCCTCGAGATAGTGAAGCGTGGACGAATAGTCCGCCGCCTGGATCGCCGATGGCATCTTGCCCATGCGCTTGTAATAACGCGCCGACCACTTGCGGGTTTCGTCGTTCAGGTCCCAGTACCAGCCCTCCGTGATGTAGAGGCCCTGCGCGGTCTGCAAGCCAAGCGCATGCACGTCGGTGATGAGCACCAGCAGCCCTGCAAGCTGTTGCTTGCCTGCGCCCAGCAAGCCGAACTCGCGCGCCGACTTGATGGCGTTGATCGTGTCGGAACCCGCATTCGCCAGGCCGATGATCTTCGCGTGGCTCGCCTGTGCCTGCACCATGAATGACGAGAAGTCCGACGCGTTGAACGGATGCTTGACCGAGCCGACAACCTTGCCGCCGTTGGCCGTGATAACCGCCGAGGTATCGCTTTGCAGCGAGTAACCGAACGAATAGTCGGCGGTCAGGAAGAACCAGGTGTCGCCTCCTTGCTTGACGATGTACTTACCCGACACGTTCGCGAGCGACGCAGTGTCGTGGTTGTAATGCAGGCTATAAGGCGTGCAATCCTCGTTGGTGATCCGCGTCGTGCCTGCACCGGTGACGATCGCGATACGCTTCTTGTCGTTGGCGATCTTGATGGTGGCAAGCGCCGTGGCCGAGCCCGAGTTGTCCGCGAGCATGTCCACGTGTTTCTCGTCGATCCACTCACGCGCCGTGCTCGCGGCAATGTCGGCCTTGTTCTGGTGATCGGCCGAGATCACCTCGATCGGCTTGCCGTTCACCTTGCCGCCAAAATCTTCCACGGCCATTTTCACGGCCTCAACCGCGCCCTTGCCCGCAAAGTCCGAGAACGTGCCGCTCATGTCGGTCAGCACGCCAATCCTCACCACATCACCCGACATCCCCGGCTGCGCGATGGCAGCTGCGCTGAACAGCGCCAGTGCTGCTCCGGCTAACGCCCCTATTGTTCTTTCCACTTTCATTTCCGTCTCCGTTGCTGTCATCGCCTTGCAAGGCGTCATTCCGGTGCTTCATTCGGCGCTCAGGTCGCTGTTCCATGCCTGCCGGGCTGCGGCACGTGCCGCGGCGTGCTCGCCGGCGATCTTGCCGAACACCGCGCCGCGCATCACGGATGTCGCGCCGGTGTAGACCTGGTAGTAGAGCCCGGCGGCCTCGCCTGCCGCGTAGAGGCCGGGAATCGGCCGGCCGTCGGCATCGATCACCTGTGCGCTCTTGTTGGTCTTCACGCCGCCATAGGTGAAGCAGATGCCCGGGATGATCGGGTAGGCGAAGAACGGTCCGGTCTTGATCGGACGCGACCAGTTCGACTTCGGTATCTCCAGACCCTGTGTCGCGAGTCCATCCACTTCCAGCGGCGAAAACCTGCCCTCGGGACAAGCCGCGTTGTACGCGTCGATGGTCTTCATGAATGCGTCCACCGGCAGCTCGCAGGCCTCTGCCAGCGCCTTGAGCGTGTCGGCCTGGATAGCCGGCTGATCCGTGCGGATGCTGCGCTTCCAGTTCGGTACGTCGTCGATACTCTTGTCGAACACGACATATACGCGGCCCTTCGGCTGTTCGCCGAACGCGCGCGAGATGTGGTCGTAGTGGACATCGACCGGGCCGGGCGCTTCATCGACGAACCGCTTGCCGAACATATTGACGAGCACACCGTAAGAAAAATTCATCACCAGCGCTTCGGTCGCACCCGAGCGCGGATCGAGCGGTTCCGCATGATAAGAGCCGAAGTCACCGGCCGGCGCGGCGCCCGCCGCGAGCGCCATCTGGATGCCCTCGCCCTTGTTGTAGTAGCCGCCGCGCGCAACGGGCCGCACGAACTTCGCCGCCTGCCCCAGATAGCGCGTCATCATTTCCGGATTGCCCTGGAAGCCGCCCGACGCCACGATCACCGAAGACGCAGCAAAGGCAAGCGCATCGCCATCTCGTCCGGTCGCCTGAAGACTCAGATCACCTTCACTGTTCGCGCGCGCGAGTTGTCGCGCGGTGGTCTCGTAGAACACTTCGACGTTCAGTTTCTTCGCCTGCACGAGCAATGCTTCGATCATTGCAAGGCCGCCGCCGACCGGCATCAGCCGCGGCGCCGCGGCGGTGACGAAGTACGTCGGCAGTGTGTCGAAACGGATGCCGAAAGTCCGTAGCCACGCGACGGTTGGCGCGGCGTGGCTCGACAGCGCGAACACCAGTTCCGGGTCCGGCATGCCGTGCGCCTTGACATACGGCGGCCATGACGCGTACTCGCCGCCCATGGCTTCCACTATGTTGGGATCGAGATTGTCGCCAGCGTTCGAGATAAGCCGTTCCTCGAAGTCGTCGCTCACTTCGGCTTCGCTCTTCATGCGAAAGTATGCTTCGGTCCAGCGTGTATTGCCGCCGTATTCTTCTTCGTTAGCGCGTTCGATGATGGCGACTTTCGCTCCTGCGGCCGCCGCTGCGACCGCCGCCGACAACCCGGCGATGCCGCTGCCGATCACCAGCACGTCGAAGTGTCGTTGCCCTTTCGTTATTTCCATTCCTGTCTCCTTCGGGTCCTTCGTTGGCGCGAGGTTTCACGTCTCTTCATATCATCCCGCGCCGCGTTCTGCGCAGCCTTAATACTTGCGGATGAACGGATCCGGCATGTCGAGATCGGTTGAAATCCACACGCTCTTGGTCTCGAGATATTCCTTGACCGCTTCGATGCCGCCTTCGCGGCCGATGCCACTATGCTTGTAGCCGCCAAACGGCGTCGTGAAACTCGTCGAGCGGTAGTTGTTCACCCAGACGGTGCCGGCCTTCAGGCGCTCAGACATGAACATGGCGCGATGCAAGCTGCGGGTCCACACGCCCGACGCGAGGCCGAAGCGGATGTCATTGGCGATGCGGATCGCGTCCTCTTCATCCTTGAACTTGATCACCGAGAGCACCGGGCCGAACACTTCTTCCTGCGCAATGCGCATGTCGTTGGTCACATCGACAAAAATGGTCGGCTCCACGAACTGGCCCGCGCCGAATCCTTCTCCGGAGCGAGAGTTGCCACCGAACACGCAACGCGCGCCCTCTGCCTTCGCAATGCCGATGTACTCCATGACCTTGTCGAATTGCGGTCGGGTCGCGACCGGTCCCACCTGGACGTCAGGCAGAGACGGGTCGCCGAGTTTCGCCTTGCTGCTGATCGCGATCAGGCGTTCGACAAACTCGTCGTGAATGCTTTCCTGCAGCAACAGGCGCGAACCCGCCATGCAGGTCTGGCCGCCGGCAGAGAAGATGCCGGTGATCACGCCGTTGGCCGCGCGGGTCAGGTCGGCATCGTCGAAGATGATGTTGGGCGACTTGCCGCCCAGCTCCAGCGACACGCGCTTGAAGTGCTGTGCACCAAGCACGTTGACGGCCTTCCCGCCGGCGTCGCCGCCCGTGAATGCGATCCGCGCGACCTTCGGATGGATTACAAGCGGTTCGCCCACTTCCTTGCCGAAACCGGTCAGCACGTTGAAGACGCCCGGCGGGAAGCCGGCTTCAACGAACAGCTTCGCGAGTTCGAACAGCGATGCCGATGTGTACTCGGACGGCTTCGCGATCACCGTATTGCCGGCGCATAACGCAGGCGCGAGTTTCCACGCGGTCAACAACAGCGACGAGTTCCAGGGCGTAATGGTCGCGACTACACCTAGCGGCTCGTAGCGGGTGTAGTTGAATACCTTGGGCTTGTCCATCGGGATCACGGCGCCCTGGATCTTGTCCGCCAGGCCGCCGTAATAATAGAAATACTTCGCCATGTAGCGGACTTGTCCCCCAACTTCACTGCGCAGCTTGCCGTTGTCGCGGCTTTCAACTTCGGTCAGCACGTCAGCATGTTTCTCGATCAGCGCGCCGAGCTTGTGCAGCAGCAAGCCGCGGTCCGTGGCGGAAATGCGGCCCCAGGGTCCTTCGAGTGCGGCCGAAGCGGCCTCGACCGCGCGGCTTACATCGGCTTCGTCTGCCCGCGGGATCTCGGCCCAAGGCTCGCCCGAGAACGGGTCAAGCGAGTCGAACCATGTGCCCGATACCGGGTCGACCCACTCGTTGTTGATGAACAGCTGATACCGTTGAACCATGCTTCGACTCCTGTGAACGTCATTTGATATGCCGCGGCCCAAGCGGACCATGACAAAAATTATGGCGATTCACAGGCGTTCACTACAAGCGATGAAAAGTACGGAGGTAATGCCAAATTGGAATCTTATGTTTGTTCGGAACGCTCGCGCGACGTTTCGTTCGATTCCCCGAGGTCGCTGGAAAGCCGTCCGTAGGGCGGGGATCACTGACCGCTGCCAACGGATCGCTTTCATTCGGCTCAGTTGATCATATGGAATCCTTCTTAATTGGTGAGCGGGATATGCGTTGTTCGCTGCAAAGAATCGACCATGCTGGCCATCTCCCGGCTCGCTGTTTCAGCGCTTTGAGACAAGAACGCCACCATCATCAACTGGTGATTACCGGTTACCGAAAGCGTTCCAATTTGGAACAGATGATGCGGCGGCACCTGGATGATGTGACCGATTTTGCGACAGGTGAAAGCGTCCATCAGTGAGACGATCTGCGGTCGATGGGTGACCTGACCTTGCGCTTCATACCGTGGCAGCAAGAAGCACAAAAATGCCCAGCAACTGGCGCATAAGTTGCTTGGTTGTATCGCCTGTTTGCGTACGACTCCCTTATAAATAAATGGAAAACGCCATGCCCTCCATGATGAAAGCAGCTGTGTTCGTCCAACCCGGCCGTATCGAAGTCACTGAAAAGCGGATTCCCGATGTTGGCCCTAACGACGCGTTGATGCGCATCACGACTACGACCATCTGCGGCACCGACGTCCACATCCTCAAAGGCGAATATCCCGTTGCCAAGGGGCTCACGATTGGTCACGAACCAGTGGGCATTATCGAAAAGCTCGGCAGCGCAGTGGTCGGCTACCAGGAGGGCCAGCGCGTGATCGCCGGCGCGATCTGCCCCAACTTCAACTCGTACGCGGCGATGGACGGCTACCCCTCACAAGACGGCAGCTACCTCGTCGCCAGCGGGCTGTGCGGATGCCACGGCTACAAGGCGACGGCAGGCTGGCGTTTCGGCAACCTTATCGATGGTACGCAGGCCGAGTATGTGCTGGTGCCCGACGCCCAGGCCAACCTCGCTCCAATTCCGGACGGCCTGACGGACGAGCAGGTGTTGATGTGCCCGGACATCATGTCGACCGGCTTCAAGGGGGCGGAGAACGCCAACATCAGGATAGGCGACACCGTCGCCGTGTTCGCGCAGGGCCCGATTGGCTTGTGCGCCACCGCAGGCGCGCGGTTGCTCGGCGCCAGCACGATCATCGTGGTGGACGGCAACGAGCAGCGGCTCGCGGTCTCCAAGAAAATGGGCGCCGACGTCACGCTGAATTTCAAGAGCTGCGATGTCGTCGATGAAATCATGAAACTGACCAACGGTCGCGGCGTCGACTCGTCGATCGAAGCGCTAGGCACGCAGGGAACATTCGAATCGGCCCTGCGCATTCTGAAGCCGGGCGGCACGCTCTCCAGCCTTGGCGTGTACTCGTCTGATCTGAAAATCCCGTTGTCGGCATTTGCAGCGGGTCTCGGCGATCATAAGATCAACACGGCGCTATGTCCGGGCGGCAAGGAGCGCATGCGCCGCTTGTTGAACGTCGTTGCGTCTGGCCGTGTCGACTTGGGAGAGTTAGTGACCCACCACTACAAACTCGACGACATCGCCGCCGCTTACGACCTCTTTGCAAATCAGCGTGACGGTGTGCTCAAGGTGGCAATCAAACCGCATTGATCGGAAGCCGGGCAAATTTTCAGATGCAGTCGCGTGGACGCATCACCCCGGCAACGTCTCTTCCCACGGAAACTCCGCCTCAACGCATGGTCTTCGCCGGACCGTGGCAAAACGATATTGGAAATTCCCGGCGACGAATAATTGCGTTGGGCAGACGGACTAACACCAGCAGTACCGGCCAAGACGGCACGTTTATTCCGCAGATTGATGGCGCAAGCACCCGCATCACCAGACCGCAAGGCAGCGAAGGCGGCCGGATCGGCGGTGCAAGTTCCTGCGCGCGAGGCAGAGGCTCCTTTAGCGCAAACGATCACACAACCCGAGTTACCACTTCGCCTCGCCATTGGCCTGCTTGGAATGCTGCTGACGTCGCTGCTGGCCATAAGCAGAACAGGGATCGAGTCGCTCCGCTTGTGAGGTAGCTATCTTGAGCGAACATATTGTGCAGCAAGGCATTGTCGATGATGACACTCTTTTGCGTGCGGATCGGTAACGCAAAACGGCTGCAGGAACAGTTGAATTGGCCGACGGTTCCCAGTTCAACTCGATCCCGTTCCCATTGATATGTGCCTCAGCCTCGATCCGGTAACCGACATGGAGCAGTGGCCGCTTGCTCTGCCGTAACAGAGCGAAGAAGGCCGCGATTTTTTCCCCGCCCAGACGCGCATCTTTCGCCACCATCCGGAGTCGATCGGAGTAGCCGCGAAAATGCAGCGTCCCTCGCCCATGATAGGGTCCCGTCCAGTTCTGAACGTCTTTCGGCACATCCACGACAACCGGTCCCGGCCGGCCGGTGCGGGCCAGTTCGAACGCGGTTCGCAGTGTCTGCTCGAGCTTCGTTGGGTCGGTGACGAGAAACACGTGCTTAGCGTACGCCGACATGATGTTGAAGACGGGCGCTTCCCGGAATGCATCGCTGCCAATCGCAGCACGCGGCACCTGTCCGCAAATGAGGACGACAGGTATTGAATCGCCGTAACAGTCGCGATCGGCGTCAATGCGTTGGTCGCACCGGGACCTGACGTGACCATGAAGACGCGGACTTTTCCGCTGGCCCGCGCATAACCGGCGGCCATGAAACCCGCGGCCTGTTCATTGGCGGGGACGACAAACTTGATTTGTCGCTCGGCATGTGCCGCGTTCTTTTCGTTATGACGGAACACCGCGTCATAGGTCGGCAATATCGCGCCGCCGCTGTATCCAAACAGCGTGTCGACGCCCTGCTCGGCGAGTACGCGCAGGATAATGTCGGCGCCCGACAGCGTCTCACTCGCATTCGTTGTGCCGAGGCCGGGTGGTGAAGTGATGACTGGATTTCGGGTCATGGTTGGCTCATTGTTGGGCCATGTCCATCCAGCACACTCATGGGGGCGCTTTCGCTTCTGGAAAAACTGTGAGAAAGGACAGAACTATTCTGCCAACGATTGGACCTGAGCGGTCCCGTCCCGATGGTGGTGCATGGGCCAAAATTAGCCACATCTGGGCCATAGACCGCATTCGTGCGCAAACGGCCTTGTTCGGTTGTGAAGGCTAAATGCACTTACGGACACCCGCGTCGAACCATCCAGGCAATTAGGCTGAAGATTATGTGACCGGCGGCGCAACAGACTAAGCCTGATGGCGCCCGATCAGGCGTGTTTGACAGGCGTTGAACCTGATGGTCCAAAAGACACTTCAGGCGTGGGAATGTGGAAAAGCGAAGCCGCCCAGCATGTGGGCGGTGCCAAGCGTAGATACGGTGATTGGCCGCAAGCGCGCGTTAATGCTCCCGCGCGTCCGGGTACCAAGCAGCTACCCGTCACGACCCACTTACGAATCCAGATCGGCGACAAAACCGACACAAGGCGTGTCCGATGCCGGTCTATGATGGAATCTGCGCTTTCCCAGCGTGCTGTCCGTATGGAACGCATCGGGACATTCCGCCTTCAATTTTTCGATTGCCATATCAACATGTTCAATGCCGATTTTCGATGCATTAATCAATTCAACTTTATGAGGATAGCTTATCTTCATGGTCTATCGTCCTGATGGGAATGACACAACAAACATAAAGCGGTGAAAAATGCCTCTTTTGAATTTGTAGTGGGTGGGTTTGGCGGGTCAAGGGCGGGCGTGAGCCCGGCGCAGCGAACCCTTGAGGTGCGCTCTCCCAGTAAGATGAGTCATGGGTGATTGCGGCAGAATGCGGGAATCACCCATGTAAAGCCAATCTGCTATGACGAATCAATTGTTCGAATCCGCCCTCGGTATCACCGCTCCTTGGTATGTCCGAAGTGTTGACTTCGATGCTGCTCAGCGGCAGCTCAACATCGCCGTTGACTTCGTTGCAGGCAGCCGATTTCCCTATGCCGGAATCGCAGGCGAGCATCCTGTGCACGATACACAAAGCAAGCGTCTGCGGCATCTGAATTTCTTCCAGCACGAGTGTTTTCTGGAAGTGCGGGTTCCGCGTGTGCGTTTGCCCGATGGCTCGGTACGATTGGTCGAACCTGATTGGGTCGGACAGCTCAACGGCTTCACGCTGCTGTTCGAGGCGCTCGTGCTGATGCTCGCGCAGCAGATGCCGTTCGCCGCCGTTGCACGCGCGGTCAACCTGTCGTGGCATCGAGTACATGCCATCTGTTCGCGGTATGTAGAGTTGGCACTCGCGGCGGCCGACCTGTCGGATGTGACGGCGGTGGCGATTGACGAAACTTCGTACCGTCGCGGTCATGAGTATCTGACGCTGGTCGCCGACATGCAGGCGCGGCGGGTCGCGTTCGTCACTATGGGCAAGGATGCCAGCACGATAGAGCGTTTTGCAACTTATCTGAGCGAGCACGGCGGCTCGCCCGAGCAAGTGAGCTCGGTGAGCATCGACATGTCGCCGGCTTTCATCAAGGGCGTCAATGAACATCTCCCCGAAGCGCGCGTTACCTTTGACAAATTCCATGTCGTCGCACACGCTTCCAAGGCACTCGACACAGTCCGTCGGCAGCAGCAGAAACTCGACCCTCAGCTTAAAGGCATGCGTTGGACTTTGCTCAAGGACGCCGACAAACTGAACCTCGCACAACTCACCGACCTTGAAGCGTTGGTTAGTCAGTATACGACCAATCGCACCGCGCGAGCCTGGCTTTACCGAGAACAATTGCGCGACATTCTCGAGCGCAAACAAATCAACGTCGTCTCCGAGATGCTGCATCAGTGGTGCACCAACGTCATGCGCTCCAAGGTCGAGCCTATGAAGGATGTCGTCAGCTTGATTCGCAGACATTTCGACGGAATCGTTGCTTGGACTCAGACTCGTCAGACCAACGGTTATATCGAGGCCATCAATGGTTTGTTTCAAGCGGCAAAGCGCAAGGCTCGCGGATATGCGCGCTTTGAGACCATGCGCACAGTCCTCTTCCTCGTCGCTGGAAAACTCGACTTCTCCCGCTTCAACGAAAACGCTCGCTGAACCCCGTTACCCACACCGTTTTCAAAAGAGCCTGAAAAATTAAGTGCAGCCGTTGCTTAGCTGTGTTTGAACAGCGCGATTCGGCCGCTCTTGTACAGGTCTTTCACTTTGCTCGCCAACGATGCCTTCGGCGTCTGCGTGCACTCGCCGACGATCGCGGCTACCGGGGTGGCGACATCGACAACCGATGTGACGGTTTCGCTTACGCCCAGCTTGTCGACGCCTGAGACCCAGTAGACAAGCGCCGGCTTGTAGGCGTCATTTACAGCGAGGAAATCTCCGCAGCTCATTTGTGCGGGCGTGATGGGCTTTGCGGTTTGGGCAAGAGCAAAGGGGGATACACAAAGACTGGCCAAAACTGCAGTCGCAATAACAAGGCGCTTCATAACATTCTCCAGATGGTGTCGCGGCTCTTGCCACCTTCGTGGCAGTAGAGTCCCGCTTGTTGATAAATCAATATCCCGGGTTCAAGGATGATTGCCCGGAGCTGATACCACGTTGACTGGATACATCGTATAGGCGGTAAGTTAGGGGGAAATTATGTCGCCGCCATCGATCGCATACAGTGGACTTCGCATTGGTGTCGCTATTACCAGTAGCCGAAAGGTTGCGGATAGCCATAGACGGGCTGCGCGGGCACAAGGACAGGCGGCGGTGCATACATGGGTGCAGTCGCATAGGCGGCCGGGTGCGTGATCTGATTTCCCTTGGACGCCATGCATTGCGAATAGGCGGCGTCGTAGCGGGCTTGCAGACTGGCCGATGTGGCTTGAGCACCGTTAGCACCCACAGCGCCGCCAAGCAGCAGACCAGCGCCCGCGCCAATGGCGGCACCTATACCGGCATCGCCTGCTGCCGCGCCGAAAAGTGCGCCTGCTGCCGCGCCGCCTACTGTGCCTATTGCTCCGGTGCGTACACCGTCGTTGGCCGCCGCTGCCGATGACTGAGGGGCATTGTCAGAGCGGAATGCATAATCCCTGCACGCGTAATCTTGTTGCTGGAACGTGCTCAGCGACTCCCCTTTCGGCGGCAATGCGACCACGGTCGGGCCGGAGGGCGGAATGACAGCGCATCCGGTCAAAGCCAGGGCAACCAGGCACAAGGGAGTTGCCGCGCACACAAGTTGTAAACGTTTCATGATGGTGGTATCCGGTGAGTACATGGATGCAATAGTGACGTCGAAGAATTAGCGCTGAATTACTTCACTGGGAGTGAGGATCCTTTAGCGCCGGAAACCGCGTGGTCCATCGCTGACCGGTTCCCGCTCATCGCGGCAATTCACAGAGAAGCGTCCGCTACGTTTTCGTGTCGACGCGATTCCCTATCGGATTCCATAGGGCTCGTTCCATGGCGAGGGCCATCCTGGAGCACGGCTTCGACTGCCGCCCGGTTCACCTTGCCCTGTTCGGTTTGCGGCACGCGATGTACTACGACAATGCGCACCCGGTTCGAAATGGACCTGCCAAACACGGTTTGCAGAATGCTTGCGCACCGCGTGACGTCCACTCGCCTTCCTGCCCGTGGCTCAACTAACGCGTTCCATGTGGGTCCCGCTGACCCGTTTCCTGGCGCATACGCGGCGGCATAGCGCACATCAGGCAACCAGCAGAGAATTTCTTCGATCTTGGTCGGGCTGACACGAATACCATCGACCACAGCGACATCGGACGCACGACCAAGGACATGCAAATTGCCTTGCTCGTCGATGCAGCCGATGTCGCCCATCAGGCACCAGCCGTTGCAAAACTTGAGCGGCTCCGCTTCCGGTTGCCCGTAATAGCCTTGCGCCACGGAACGCGATTTAACCTCGATGCTGCCGATTTCTCCAACATCCGCATGCAGTCCATTCGCGCGGCGAATACGCACCTCGACGCCATTGATAATGCGTCCCGCGCTGAACGGCAGATTGCCGGTCTGCTCATACATGTCCGAAGCAAGAACACTCACCAGACCCGCCTCGCTTGCGCCGTACATATGCTTGAGCACTGGGCCGAAACGCTTCATTGCGCGATGTCGCAGAACCGCAGGCGCCGAGCCCCCGACGTGCGCAATCGAGCGCAACGACGACAGGTCGCGCCAGCACGCGTCCGGATGATCCATCGTTTCGAAGAGTTGTGGCTCGACGAGCAGCAAGTCGGTGATGCGTTCCAACTCGATCATCTCGAGCGTCGCTGCAGGGTCGTAGTGGTGGTCGAGCACGACCGTACCTCCGCCTATCAAGGTCGAGTCCACGAGCACTTGTGAAATGTAGACGAGCGCTCCATTGATGAGTTGCCGCTTGTCTTCCGCCCGCTCCGCCGTGACCATTGCCGAGTACGTGGCGAATGACCGCCGGCTGCATTTAGGCACGCCGGTCGTGCCGCCTGACGATACGAGTACCGCGAGCTCGTCGGGCATGGCGAGGCTGTGCATTGGAAAATCCGACTGTGCTGTTGCGAGCCAATCGAGCCGCAAGGTATCGGCGCCGAAATCCACTGGCACGATGCGCGCAGTCACGCCTTCAGGGACGAAGTGAACAGTTTGTTCGAACACGACCAGGATCGTAGGCTGGATTCTGGCAATAAGCGCCCTCTGCTGTTCGCTATTTGCGAGCGCAGGCATGAACAGTGTCGTGGCACCAAGGAGATTCGCGGCGTAGCGGATAGCGAGTGCATCGGGACAATTCGCCGCGAGCAATGCGACCAACGAGCCCCGGGAAATACCGAGCCCCCTGAGGGCACGTGCATAGCGAAAGATAGAGCGACGCAACGCGCCGCCAGTCACGTCGGTACGAAGATAACGGAGCACAGGTTTATCAGAGCGCATATGCAGCTCGTCGAGTAATGCATCGAGATAAAGCCGCCCTTTTGTTTCGCTGGTACTTGTCATGACTGGTCCATTTTTCGGTTCATCGCCCTGATTCGGTGGCGGCCTCGCAGCGCGTTCGGCTGTCAGCCTGCGTGCTTTTGCGACCCAATCCGCCCTTCTGTTGAACGAATCATGCGAGCGAAAAATGAGCGCAGAATTAGATGACCAACATGGTCCCGAGATGTTGTTATCGAGAGCCGCTCATTCGTGCCTAATATTTCGACACTACTGTTCTTTTCATCGAATTATCGACGTGCATGAAATGAAAATGAGGGAGAGAAAAATGACTGCTCTGATTGACGAACGTCTTATCAGCCTGGACAAGATCGCGACGGATTGTTTCCACGTCGGGCCCTTCGCACTTGACGCGAAATGGCCCGACGTCCGCGTTGCTGTGAAGCCGGCCGATATTGTCCGTGCGCTTGAAAGTGCTTACGACCTTGGAGTCATCGCCGGGTATCAATTGACGCTCGCGGGAATGTCCCGTGAAGTCGACCGGCTCGCTTGTGAACCTCTCCGTTGCGTAATTTATTTACTGTGTCAAAAATGCCGGGATACAAGGTGAAACAGACATTTCCGCTCCCCCGATGGAGTCGAAATCAATCACGCGCCTTCACCACTTGCGCCGGCCA
Source organism: Caballeronia sp. LjRoot29 (assembly GCF_964252755.1). Taxonomy (NCBI): domain Bacteria; kingdom Pseudomonadati; phylum Pseudomonadota; class Betaproteobacteria; order Burkholderiales; family Burkholderiaceae; genus Caballeronia; species Caballeronia sp. LjRoot29. Next base: position 69,792 of record NZ_CAXUPU020000022.1, read on the forward strand.
CACGATCTCCAGTTCCAGCGCAATGGACCGTGCCAGTCCTTCAAGATCCGGGAAAAGCGATGCGTTCGTGATGTTCATCCTGTACAACGAACGCATGGCTTCGTCGCGTAATTTCGACGGCAACACGATCTTGCGCAGCAATTCGTCGCTGCAGGTGTATTGATCGAGGATCACGTCGAGTGTCTGATGCAGCAGGCCGGGCAATACGAACGTGCCGGCTTGCGCGATCAGCCGTTGATCCATCTCGGCGGGTTCGCCAAACCACATCACCGGGTTTTCATCGCTGAGATAAAACTTTTCGAAATTTCCGGGCAAGCGCGGGTCGATCATCTCTCGTACAAGATGCGGCGCTGAAACAGGCACGGCACGATCCGTCCATAACGCCGGAGTGTTGACTGCGAAAACAGCCGCGTCAGTCACGGCGCGCTCAAGCGCAAAGAACGCGGCAACGAACGGCGACTTGGTGAAATCGAGCAGTCTGGTCGGCGCGCCGTGGTGCTGCATCAGCCCGAGGCAACGCAAGTCATCGGACAGCGCGCGGACATCGGAGAGATAGTTATGCGCCTTGCGCCTGAAGATGCGAATGGCGCGTTGCTCCTGAATCCGCCACGCTGAGCGATCAGGCACGAATGCGGACAGGTAGCGCGATAACGAACTTTGCAACGGCCATCGCGCATCCTGCTGACCGCGAAACGCCCAGCCTTCGAGCTCGATGGTGAGACTCATGAACTCCTGCCAGCTCGACACAATAATGGTTTGCATTGTCAATTATCCAAAGTAGCACTCGCTGCTTTCTGCCTTATTTTCCCGCCTGATCGTCCTGCGCGGACACGAGCCCGCGCGCGGCGGAAGCGGTCGAGGCGGTGTCCCATACGACGAGATACGCCGCAGGATGCATGATCCAACTTTTAAGCCGTGCGCGCTGCCCGGATTTTCAAACACCCGGCGCTGATACCTTGAGGTGCGATGTCTTATCATGACCACTTCGGATGTTCACTTCGTGACCATCAATACTTGAAAGGCGGACCGACATGACCGACAACGGCAACCCGCTGCTACGAGACTGGCAAACGCCTTACGCATTGCCGCCCTTTCAGCAGATCCAGCCCGAGCACTTCGCACCCGCATTCGCCGTGCTCTTCGAGCAGCATCTGGCGGAAATAGATGCGCTTGCTGACAATCAGGCTACGCCCACATTCGACAACACCGTCGCCGCGTTCGATGCAGCCGGCGCGACGCTTGATCGTGTGCGCCTCGCTTTCGAAAACCTGTGCGCCTCCGAATCACCGGCCGCGTTGCAGGCCGTGCAACGCGAGATGGCCCCGCTGCTGGCCGCGCACGACAGCAAGGTCGCCATGCACGCCGGCTTCTTCGCGAGACTGGACGCAGTCCATCAGCAAGCCGCCGTGCTGGATCTTGGTGAAGAGCAGCAGCGGTTGTTGCGACGCATGCACACCGATTTTGTCCGCACGGGCGCCACGCTGCAAGGGTCCGGCCGCGAGCGTTTCGCGGCCATCGCCACGCGCCTCGCGAATCTGCAAACACAGTTCGCGCAAAACATACTCGCGGACGAATCCAGTTATCAGTTGCCGCTGACATCGGAAGCGGACCTGGCTGGATTGCCCGATTTCCTGCGCCAATCCGCACGCGGCGCAGCGAAGGAACGCGGTGCGGAGGGTCACGTAATCACGCTCTCACGGTCGCTGGTGCAGCCCTTTCTTACATGGTCCACCCGTCGTGATTTGCGCGAGACGGCATGGCGCGCGTGGACCAGTCGCGGAGAAAACCCTGCACGCGATAACCGGCCGATCGCTCGCGAGATACTCTTGCTGCGGCAAGAGCAAGCACGTCTGCTGGGCTACGCCAATTTCGCCGACTACGCGCTTGCCGATCGCATGGCGGGTAACGCGTCTGCGGTCCACGCGCTGCTTAGTCAAGTATGGGAACCCGCGAAGATCAGCGTTGAACAGGAGCGTCAGGCTTTGGCCGCGCAGGCTGCTTCGCTGGGCGAGCCCACCGACATCGAACCGTGGGACTGGTATTACCTTGCCGAGAAGGTGCGCGTCACCCGCTATGCACTCGACGACGCGCAAGTGAAACCGTACTTCAGTCTGGACGCGATGCTAGCCGCCATGTTCGATTGCGCGGACCGCTTGTTCGGGCTGCAGTTTGTCGAGCAAACCCAAGAACAAATGAGCTCGCCGCTTTATCACCCGGACGTGCGCCTGTGGGAAGTGCGCCGCGCGGGCGAACTGGTGGGAATCTTCCTTGGCGACAACTATGCCCGGCCCAATAAACAGGGCGGTGCGTGGATGCATGTTTATCGCAAGCAGAGGCGTAATGGCGGCACGGTTACACCTGTCGTGGTGAACAACAACAACTTCGCCCGCACCGACAATGGTCCAACGCTGCTGAGTTTCGACGATGTCCGCACGCTGTTTCATGAGTTCGGCCACGGCTTGCATGGCTTGCTGTCGGATGTGAACTATGGTCGCCTGTCGGGTACCAATGTGCCGCAAGACTATGTGGAACTGCCTTCCCAGTTGATGGAAAACTGGGCCACGGTGCCGGAAGTGCTCGCGAAGCATGCGCTTCATGTGACCACTGGCGAGCCTATCCCGGCTGCGCTGATCGAACGTATCCGGGCTTCGCAGAATTTCAACCAGGGGTTTCAGACAGTGGCCTACGCATCGTCGGCTTTGATCGATATGGCGTTGCATCTGCGGAACGATCCTGAGGGCATCGATATAGCCGAGTTCGAGCTCGCCGAGCGGGAACGTCTCGGCGTACCGCATGAGGTGGGCATGCGCCACCGGTTGCCTCACTTTGGCCATATCTTCAGCGGCGAATACTACGCCGCCGGGTATTACGTTTATATGTGGGCGGAGGTTCTGGAAGCCGATGCGTTCGACGCATTCGAAGAAGCCGGCAATGCATTCGATCCGGCGTTAGCGGACAAGCTGCATCGATACGTGTATAGCGCGGGAGACAGCCGCGAACAGGGTTCGGCGTTCCGCGCTTTTCGTGGCCACGACCCACGCGCCGAGCCCATGTTGCGCAAACGGGGATTGCTGCGGAATGAATGAAGGGGGTTTTTACGAGGCGTAGACTTCGCTTGCGGATTGCCACGCTCCGGCACGAGTTCGCGGGGCTAAAGTTACTTCGCCGGCATGGCGGTGCGCCGTGCAGACAGTAGTCAAAGTTAGTGAAAGACAGTCAACGACAGGATTCGGCAATGGCCAAGCCTTCCAGGACATCACTTTTCGCTGCGGCTACGATGTGGGATGCCGCCACCGTCGCAGCGATCCTTGGCCTCGCGCCGGAGCTTGTTGAGGCAAGCGATCCCCAAGGACGTACGGCCCTCCATCGCGCTTGCGCAATCAAGCCCGACAGCGTCCCTGAACTCGCCGAGTCTGACGGCATCGAAACCGTCACAACGCTTCTCGACGCCGGCGCAAAGCTTGAACGGGAAGTACCCATGAACGAGGATGAAGGTGATTTCCGGGCAACGCCGCTTTGGTACGCCGTCGCCCGTGGCGAAAACCTGCCGTTGGTCAAATTCCTCTTGCAGCGAGGGGCGAACGCAAACTATTCGCTTTGGGCGGCAGTATGGCGCGGCGATGATCTTGTCTGTCGCGCCCTGCTTAAATCAAAACCGGAACTCAATCTCAGGGCGCATGGTGAGACGCCGATCTTCTACGCCGCCCGGCTCAAGCGGCTGAAGACGCTGGATCTCCTGATTAAAGCCGGCGCAGATCCGTCGATAGTGGATTCCGCAGGCCGCGATGCCGTGGACATTGCGCGAGCGAGACGCTTGCCCAAGGAAATCGTGGATCGGCTGGAGCATCTGAAGAGCGGTCAAAAGTGAATGCATCTGTCCACGCCACTGGCCGGTCCATCGTCGTCTATGTGTACAGGGCGCACGGACAGTCCCTCGCGCAATAATAGTGATTCACCATTGGTCAGCGCCATCAAAGAGGGAGGCATTCATGAACCGTCGCTACGTCACGGCAGATGTATTCACGGACCAGAAATTCGCGGGTAATCCGGTCGCTGTCGTACTGGACGCCGAGGGTTTATCGAAGGAGCAGATGCAGGCGATCACGGTCGAATTCGGGTATAGCGAAACCACATTTGTCTTGCCGCCCCGCGATCCCGCCAACACGGCATGGGTAAGAATTTTTACGCCGAACCGCGAGATTCCTTTCGCCGGACATCCGAACATTGGTACGGCGTTTGTATTGGCTGCAAGGGCGGCGTCGAGTCAGGCACCCCTGCCGGATCAACTCGTGTTTGAGGAAGCCGCGGGCCTGGTTCCGGTCACTCAACTGAAAGAAAACGGAAAGCTGATTGGCGCCGAACTCGTTACGCCGGAGCCGCTAAGCCTGCTGTCGCAAGTGCCGCCGGATCGCGTAGCGCAATGTCTTTCCCTCGATTCCGCCGATATCCTCACGAACGCTCACCCACCCCAAGTCGCCTCGGTCGGCCTTCCGTTTGTCGTGGTCGAGCTTGCGTCCCGGGATGCACTCCGCCGATGTGCACCTAACCCGATCGCTTACAAAGGCTTTCTGCCCATCGACGGCGCGACATCGATCTACGCCTATACGCGCGATGCCGGCCCGGACGAGACAGGCACCGGCTGCGATTTGCAAGCCCGCATGTTCACGCCCCGCATGACGGAAGACCCGGCGACCGGCAGCGCAACCGCGGCCATGGCGGCACTCGTGGCCAAGGTCAGGGGTCAGTCGAATCTCGTGTTACGAGTGGGTCAGGGTGTGGATATGGGGCGGCCGAGCGTCTTGATCGCCACTGTGGAGGCTGACGACGGCAAGACAAGGATCCGCATTGGCGGCAAATGCGTCAGCGTGATGGAAGGATCGTTCTGGCTTGCTTCTGCTGACTGACTAGACGCGTAAGAGCCGGCGCGCGGCATGCATCGCCCCTCGACAAGGCGTTTGCGCCGCGCGCGTTTTTTCAACAACAGTAGGCATCCTGAGTATTGTTTCAGGCGGCTTACTTGGCGAATCCAACGCTTCCTCGACCGGCGCAAGGTCTGCTCAATGCCGATGATGCATCCACCAATGCCGGACATGACCGCCTGTGCTCTCGCGCTTTTCTCCGGGCCGCTTCGACTCGTTAATTAACAGGATAATTGCCACCAACGCCAGGCCGCCGAGGCCGATCAGGACGTTGATCAAATCGATGGCAGAACCGTGCAGGGTTAGTCGAGACGCGGTTCCAATAATGTCCATTACCGTATTCACAAACTGATCCATGATGCCCTCCCACGTCCTCTGCACCCACATCTACATGATAGGTAAACAGAGACTTAAGAGTTAGTGGCCGGGCTTAAAATTCTTGGTGCTATCTTCGCCTGTCAGCAAAGAAGCACCGACCTTTCATCAAACCACTGGACTGGTTTCCCGCGCCTGTCTCCTCGGGCCGAACATCACGAAACTGGCCACGGCCAGTACCCATGCGCCGATCCAGCCATACAGCATGACCAGTCCGAACCCATGCACAAGCGCCGCATGAACAACCGTTCCTGACGAATCCAGCGATGCTTGCGACACAGCATCGCCTGCGGCTATTCGTTCGGCCAGCGATCTCAACTGCCGTCCATCGAGCGACCCGGAAAACGTGCTCCTCAAGTCCGACAAGATGCCTTCAATCAGGATGTACCCCATCAACGCGATATTGACGGCCAGCGAGATGAGCCTTGCACTCATGTCGATGCCCGACGCCATGCCTGCGCGCGTGCTCGGCACCGCGCTGGTCGTCGTGTTGGTCACGGGCGTATTAGTGAGCCCCAATCCAATGCCGGCCAGCAGGCAGCCGGGCAGCATGGTCAGCCAACTGGCATGCACGGCGCCGCTACCGGCCCGCATCAGGATAAAGCCGGTACCGATCGTAAACAGGCCAAGTGGAATGACGACACCCGGGCGATATCGAAGCGAAAGACGTTCGGCCAATGGCGGTATGACAAGCGTGGGAAGCGTATAAGCCAGCAATGCTGAACCGGCAGTCACGCTGTTATATCCGAGGGCGCTCTGGAAATAAATCGGCAGATAAATCATGAATGGCCAGAAACTGAAATTCATGCCCATCGATCCAAATAGCGCGCCCGAAAAATTGCGTATCCGGAACACGGAAAAATCGAACATCGGATGAGCGTTGTTCTTTTCCGCGATTATGAAAAGGATAAGGCTGACCGCAGATGCGGCAATGATCCCGATGCCCTTGATACTCGTAAAACCAAGGTCGGACCCTTGCGTGATGAAATAGGCCAGACCGAAAACCGATAGCGAAAGCGTGATCATTCCCAACAGGTCCAGCTTTTTCGCCTGCGGGTCGCTGGATTCCTGAACCCCCTTGAACACAAGAATCACCGTCACTATCGCGATCAGAACGTGAATGAGAAACACCCATTTCCAATCCGATACCGCGACAATGATTCCGCCCATAATCGGCCCAAAACCGAGGCCGATGCCAAATATGATGCCCCACGCGCCAAAGGCCCGGGTACGGGCCTGTCCCGCCCGGAACTGATGCGATAACACGGCCACTTGGCAAATCAGCATTGCCCCGCCGGCCATGCCTTGAAGAAAGCGGCTCACGATCAATACGGAAACACTCTGCGCGAGCCCGCAAATCAGCGAGGTGATCGCAAACAGCACAATGGCGATCATGAAAATGCGCTTCCTGCCAAACCGGTCTGCAAGCGTCCCGGTCGCCATCAGGACTGTCGTGCACGCGATGGTGTACGCATTCATGATCCATTGCATTTCCTTGAAACTGCCCCGCAATACTGTTTCAAGGGTGGGCAATATCACCGGCACGCTGGATATTTCGAGACCGAACATAAGCGAAGCCAGGCAAATACCAGCCAGTGCGATGGAATTTTTGTTGGGATGAGTGAGTGTCATGAATATCAAGGGGTAGCCAGAAGCACCGGCTACCCGCGCCTCCCGCATATCGACGTGAAACGTGGGTGTGCAGACTTGCAATACACACGGGATAAACCACTGAGATCGATTCGATAACTCGGCATGTTGATTCCGACAGGAAGATTGAATGGACCCGCGCTAAAAGCAATGCAGGCAACGCATGGCGCTTGCGGGTGAAAAGGTAATATAGAGGGAACCGAAGTCGTCATTGATTCATTGCTTTCCTCTTAATGAATCCTTGGTGGAACCAATAAAGGTCAGGTATGAGTGACAAGCTCCACGGCGTGAGCACGTTCGTGCAGGTGGTTGACTCCGGCAGTTTTGCGCTGGCTGCCGAACGGTTGAACCTGACGCGCTCAGCCGTCGGCAAGGTGATCTCACGGCTCGAATCGCGTCTCGGTGTGCGCCTGCTTCATCGCACCACGCGCAGCCAGAGCCTGACCGAAGATGGGCAGACGTACTACGATCGGTGCGTGCGGGCGCTGGCCGAACTCGATGCAGCCGAGGCCGACCTGGAAAGCGGGAGGCGCGAACCGCGCGGCCGTTTGCGCGTCAGCGTGCCCATCGCTTTCGGTCATCTCTGCGTGGCGCCGGTGCTGCTGCGCCTCGCGTCGAGGCATCCACAATTGCAGATCGACATTTCGTTCACTGACCGCGCGGTGGATCTGGTGGAAGAAGGGTTCGATCTCGCCATTCGCATCGGCGAGTTACGCGACAGCGTGAGCCTCGCCGCGCGCCGCCTGGGCGTGCAGTACTCGAGCATCGGCGCGGCGCCGTCGTATGTTGCGAGGCATGGGTTGCCTGCAAGCCTTGAAGAAATGGACGGGCATGCCGGCATTGCTTACTCGCGCGCGGGCGCCACGTCGCCGTGGCAGCTACGGGATATTGACGGCCAGGTGCGGCAGGTCAACATTCGGCGGCAAGTAAGTCTGGACGATGTGCAGGCGATCGCTGCGGCGGCTATCGAAGGCTTTGGGTTGGCTTGGTTGCCAAGCTGGCTGCTGTCGCGTTACGAGAAGACAGGTGAACTGGTGACGGTGATGAATAACTGTGGAACGCAGCCGCAGGATATTCACGCCGTGTGGCCGCAAACACGCTACCTGTCGTCGAAGACACGCCGCGCTATTGACGCACTGGTCGCCGAGATTCCCGCAATGATCGCGGGTAAAGATCAAGACAGCTAAGACGTGTCTTGCGCCTTCACCAAGGTGCGACTTTCGGCAACTGCCACCCATACGTGACAGACGCCACGCGCAAGATGCAACACGCGGCGCCGCTCAGGAGCGCGGCGGTTATCGGCGAAAGTCCGAAGCGGCGGCCGACGACCAGGACGACCCCTCCCGCGAACGCGGCGCTCGCGTAGATATCGGCGACTAGAACCATGGGCACGCGCGCCAGCAAGATGTCGCGTATGACGCCACCGCCCACGCCGGTGATCGTACCCATCAGCGTCGATATGAAAGGCCCGATGCCGTAGCTCAGCGCCTTCTGCGCGCCCGCGACGGCGAACAACGACAGCCCGGCGGCGTCCAGCACCATGAGCAAGTTCGGCGAGAGCGTGCGGGCCTTGCCATGAAAGATGAACGTCAGCAAGCCCGTCAGGAACGCAAGCGCCGGATAGCGCCAGTCGCGAACTGCATTAGGCGGCGTCGCGCCGATCAGCAGGTCACGAATCACGCCGCCGCCCAGCGCCACGACAAACGACAGCACCATCACGCCGAGCAGGTCGAGTCCACTCTGCATGGCGCTGATTGCGCCTTCGGCGGCGAACACGGCTGTGCCCGCAAGATCGGCTGCCAGGACTATCGTTTCGATTTTCTTCATCGTTCAGGTCTGCGATGGAGGTTGTCGGAGTATCGGGAACGCGCGGTTCGACATCAAGCGGCAAGCTTTAGATAGCGCTTCACTTCGGCATCAATCCATTCCATGAAATGCGACTGCTTCACGCTCAACGCTTCACGCTGCTGCCAGACGAGCCAATACGGATAGGGGTACGGCACGTGTATGCCGGTGATCTGAACGAGCTCGCCGCGAGCAAGCGCATCTGCAACAAGCGTGCGACGTTCAAGCGCAATGCCCTGCCCCAGCATCACCGCCCCCAATACGATGTTCGAATCGTTCGCGAACAGTCCGCTCACGTTGCCGGGTTCACGCACATTGGCTGCCCGGCACCAGTCGGTCCAGGGTGCATCAGTGCTTCGTATCAATGGACACGCCACAACCTCTTCAGCCGAGCGAGGAAGCTGGCCGCCGTTGAAATGCGGCGCAGCCACGACCAGCAGTTCATCGCTGAACAACTCTTTCTGGGCGAGACCGGGCCAGTGGCCTTGTCCCATTCGAATGCTGACATCGGCGGGACCGTGCCGCATGTCCTGTATCTCAAGACTCGTCTGCAAGCGCACTCGGTAATACGGATGGCGCTCGCGGAAACTCGTCAAGCGCGGCAGCAGCCAGTGCAACGCAAACGACGGCAGCGTGGCGATGACCAGTTCGCTCTCTTGAGGCCGGGCCTGCGCCAAAAGCGTTGCGTTGGCAATGTCGCGCAGCGCCAAGCGTATCTCAAGCGCATAGAGACGCCCCTCTTCCGTCAGCCGCAATCCTCTCGCTTCACGTACGAAGAGCGCAACGCCCATGGTGTCTTCGAGAATCCTGATCTGCTGACTGACTGCCGAGTGTGTCACGTGAAGTTCACGCGCAGCGAGCGTGACGCCGCCGAGCCTGGCAGCCGCTTCGAAACATCGGAGCGCGGTCAAAGGCGGGATATTGTTCATGTAAGTTTTGCTTACCGAAGACGTTTGTTTATGTCGCTTTTCATGCATTGGTTAACTGGATAACCTGATGCAAACGGTTGTCTTATCGCCTTGTACCGGCGCTATTAGCAGCATGCGTGAAGACACCCACGTGATAGATATTCTAACGGGAAGCCAATGAAACTGATCGGAATGCTGGACTCGCCATACGTGCGTCGAGTGGCTATTTGCCTCAAGCTGCTTGAGCTCGATTTCGAACATCGCCCGGTTTCCGTGTTCCGTGATTTCGAGGAATTTCGCAACCTCAACCCGGTCGTCAAGGCGCCCACCCTGATCCTCGATGATGGTCAAAACCTGATGGATTCCACGCTGATCCTCGACTATGTATCAAGCATTGCCAACCCATCGATCATGCCGGCGCCGGACCGCGCGGAGGATCGTTTGCGGGCAGCCAGACTCACGGGCCTTGCGTTAGCGGCGTGTGAGAAAACGGTTCAGATTGTCTATGAACGCAACCTGCGTCCCCCTGAAAAACAGCATGAGCCGTGGATCGATCGTGTCACGACTCAGTTGTTCGCGGCATACGCGGAGCTCGAAGCGGAGATGGCTTTGGCAACCCTCCCTATCGACGCAAGGCGGCTTGGACAGGCCGGCGTGACGGTCGCTGTCGCCTGGAGATTTACGCAGATGATGGTGCCGAAGATAGTTGTCGAGGCGGACTATCCCAAGCTACGGGCGTTCTCGGTTTTCGCCGAGCAAACGCCAGCGTTCGAGGGCACGCCGCCTGAATAGGCGATAACAATGCGTTTATCCCCGCGAATGAATACCCGTACTCACTTTTAAGTGTAAAAACCCTAAAGTAAAAGTGGTTAACCGCCGTTATGTCCTTGTAACGCGAGAAGCGACAACCGTTCTCGCGTCACGTTCCAGATCGGAGAAAGGACACAATCAATGCGAAATAATCAGCCCGTCTCGCAGCAGGAGTACGACTTTCCGGCTTCGGACATGCTCGTTTCGGCCACGGATCTTTCAGGCAACATCAAGTACTGCAATCCTGCGTTTATCGAAGTCTCCGGCTATTCGAGAGAAGAACTCATCGGCCAGCCGCACAATCTGATCCGCCATCCTGATATGCCGCGCGAAGCGTTCGGCGACATGTGGGCGACGATCCAGCAAGGCCGCCCTTGGACCGCCCTCGTCAAGAACCGCCGCAAGAATGGCGACTTCTACTGGGTTCGCGCGAACGTGACTCCGGTTATCGAGCATGGCAAGACGGTCGGTTTTCTCAGCGTGCGCGTGAAGCCGGGCCGCGACGAAGTGGCGGAGTCATCTACCTTGTATGCGCGGATGCGCACCGGTGCAATGGGTTCACTGCGTCTCAAACAAGGCGCGCTTGTACGCACCGGGCTGGCCGGCAAGCTCGCGGAACTGGCGCGCATGCCGGTCGCGTCGCGCATTGCGATCGGCTATGCCGCGGGACCCATGGCGGTGCTCGCGACTGGATCGATCGCGTACCGGGGACTTCCACCACTGCCCTTGTGGATCGCCTTCGGCGTAAGCGCATTGGTGAGCGCGATCGGCTGGGCGACCGTTTCACATCACGTCGGCGCACCCGTGCGCACCATGTCCCGATTCGCGACGCGCATGGCGGCCGGCGATCTGACGGCAGCGATGGAAACCGGCGCCCGCGACGACCTCGGCGACGTCCAGCGCGCACTGAACCAGCTCAAGGCGAACCTGTCGGCCATGGTCCTCGATGTACGCGGGCAGATCGGCGGGATGATGGATGCCACGCGCGAAATTTCGAGCGGCAACATGGATCTGTCGCGCCGGACCGAGTTGCAGGCGGCATCGCTGCAGCAAACCGCCGCGACCATGGATCAACTGACCACCACGGTAAAAGGCAACGCGGACGCGAGTGTACGCGCGCTGGATCTGGTGAAGGACGCCCAGGACGCAGCCAGCGACGGCGGCAAGATTGCTATCCAGGTCGAGCAGACCATGGCCGGCATCAACACGGCTTCGCAGCGCATTGCAGACATCATCGGCGTGATCGACGGCATCGCGTTCCAGACGAATATCCTCGCGCTGAACGCGGCGGTGGAAGCAGCACGTGCAGGCGAAGCGGGCCGCTCGTTCGCAGTGGTCGCCACCGAAGTGCGCAACCTGGCGCAACGCTGCGCGGCGTCGGCGAAGGAGATCAAGGCGGTGGTGGAAACGAGCGTGGCGCAGATCGCGGAAGGGACCGACCTGGTGTCGCGTACGACCAGCCAGATGCGCGCAATCGATGCCGCCGTGCTGCGGGTCGCGACGATCATCGGCGAGGTGGCGAATGCGAGCAGTGAGCAGGCCGAGGGCATTCGTCAAGTGAACCAGGCGGTCGCGCATCTGGACGGCTCGACACAGCAGAATGCCGCACTGGTCGAGCAGGCTGCGGCCACTGCGCAGCGGCTGGCCGAACGAGCGGACGTGCTCGACGACGCCGTGCGCTTATTTACGGTTGGGCATTGATGAGAGGAGCGCTCGCAGTACGTTTAATGCGAGCGCGCAAGGTCGCTTAATCAGCGTCCGAATCGGACTCGGCGTCCAGCGCCAGCACGGTCACGCCCACATCTATCCGATGTGACCCGCCGCCGAGAATCATCCCGCGCAACAGCGACACGTCGCTATAGTCCCGGCCCGTGGCAAGCGTCACGTGTTCCAGATCGGCGAGCACATCGTTGGTCGGATCAAGATCGATCCAGCCGCTGCCGGGGCAAAACACCGACACCCACGCATGCGACGCATCCGCGCCGATCAGCTTCTCCTGCCCCGGCGCGGGATCGTTACGCAGATACCCGCTGACATACCGCGCCGGCAATCCGAGAGAACGCATGCATCCGATCATCACCTGCGCAAAATCCTGACAGACGCCATGGCGCATTTCAAACGCCCGATGAGCAGGCGTGTCATAAGACGTAGCCAAAGGCTTGTACTTGAAGTCCGCATGAATCCGGTGCATCAGGTCGATCGCCCCTTCTGCCAGCGGCTTGCCCGCAGGAAAACTTTTTAGTGCGTAATCCCGAAGATCCTGACCGAGACTGACGTTCGGCGACGCAAAGCAAAACTCGGTCTCGGGGCGAAACGGCGAATGAGCGCTGAAACGCATACCGTCTGCGACTTCGTCCCATGCGGGCGTGGTCGCCGGATCGAGCGACGCCCATCGCGGCGTCAGTTCAACGGTCGTTTCACTGACCATCTGCAACGACCGGTGCGGCGACTCGAGCGAAAAATACAGCACGTCGTTACCGAAGGTATCCACGCGATGATTGATGTACGGCGGCTTCGGCTCAATGCTTTCGGTGTGCGATATCACCCGCTGCCATGCGCAGTTCTGCGGCCGGATAGTCGCGAGATGCTGAGCCGTCTCCACGTACGTTGAATAGCGGTAGGTCGTCCGGTGCGACACCCACAGCACGGTTTTCGGAATCTTCACGACGACACCTGCAATGCCTGCGTATTCGCGTGGCTGAAGTAACGCGCGCTGATTTCATGCGCAGCGGCGCTCACGTGATCGCCGAGCGCCTCGCAAGCCTGGATGAGTTCGCCGTAGTTGCCGTCTTCGTCGGTGGTACAGAGCTGCTCGAGCCCTCGCAGCGACTTCAGCAACAGCGTTGCGTCGCTGAATGCGCCGTGGTTTGTGTTGCCGGCCGCCACCGAGATCTCGTTGAGCTTCGTGCATAGGCGCGAGTACACGCCATACAAACCGCGCGGGTTGCTCGGCTCGACCACCAGCAAGTCGATCAATGCGGGGACCTCGAAACGTCCGGGGTAAAGCGATCGATACGTCAGCGTGCTGTCGAACAATTGCAGCAGCAGGTCGAACCCGGCGGGCGTTGTCATCTGACCGTGTTCGGCGGCCACGCGCAGGAAGGTGGTCATGGTCCATACGCGTTCGATATGCCGTCCCGCGAACACCAGCTTCCACGCTTCGTCGCGCGTCATGCGGTCGCCCTGCGCGCCGCTGATGGCAAGCAATTGCGTCGATAGTGTTTCAAGCGTTCGTGTGAGCTTCACGCGGTCATAGCGCTCCACGCCCGGCCCCGGTTTGAACTGCTGGATGGCATCGCGGAAATCGTTGCGCGCGGCCAGGATCGTGCGCCAGTGATCGGTTGAAAGACGTCCGCGAATCTCGCTGCTCGCGCGCACCTGGCTTGCGAGGTTCTGGCCGATACTCGCCGCGGCGCCGTTCTCTCCAATGTTCGCGACCAGCAAACGTTCGAGCCCACGCGCCGTGTGCCCTTGCAGCGGCGTGCCGGGGGGTAGCAGGCCGCATTGCCACGCCAGGTCCACCAAGGTCTCCAGCATACCCTCGGAGTCGTTGCTGTCGATCGACGAAAGGATCACGCGCAGCAAGCGCACGTTGTTCTCGGCGCGCTCTCCGTATCGGCCGGCCCAGAAGAGGTTTTCTGCCGCGCGGCTCGATACCGTCCGATGCTTGCGCGCAAGGTCCGCTGGTTTCATCGGCGTGGGGAGCAGCGAGAAGGTCGAACCCGGCTTGCTCGACAGCACCCAGGTGTCGACGCTGCTGCTGCCGAATTGCATCGATACCGACGGCTGCCGCTCCGCCCCAAGCCGCGTGAATCCGCCCGGCATCACGGACCAGCCGCCATCGATATTCGCAATCGCATAAACGCGCAACACCGATGGCCGTCCCGTCAGCGTGTTGTCTTCATAACGCGGCGCGTGCGAACTCGGGAACAGATTCTGGATGGTGAACGCGTCCGGCATGGCGTCGATCCGCGTGCGCCAGCCGGCCAGCGGTTGCAGGCCGTCACCGAACCCGCGCGGGCCGCCGCCGTTGAGCGGCAAACCCGGCCAGGTGGGAATGACGAAGGCCTTGTCCAGACGTGCCAGCACCGCTTCACGCGCAGCCTCTTCACCGCACCACCACGTGGGTACGCTGGCGAGTTCCAGCGGCTCGTTGAGCAGCGCCCGCGAGATGGCCGGCAGGAAACCGTGCAGCGCCGGCGATTCGACAAAACCCGAGCCCGGCACGTTGGATACCATCACGTTGCCGGCCCGCATGACCTGCAACAGACCCGGCACGCCGATAGTCGAATCAGCGCGCAATTCGACCGGGTCGCAGAATGCATCGTCGAGACGGCGCATCAAGACATGAACCCGTTCCAGTCCGGCGAATGTCTTGAGGAACAACATGTCGTCGCGTACGGTCAGGTCCTTGCCCTCGACCAGCGTGACGCCAAGATAACGCGCGAGGAACGCATGCTCGAAGAAGGTTTCGCTGAACGGCCCGGGGGTCAGCAGCGCGATGTGCGGCGACCCTTCACCCGACATCATCGCCCGGCCGCCCTGGACGAGTGCCGCGATCAGTTGCGAATAGAACGGGGCGAGCCTTTGGACCTTCATCGAACGGAACGCCTCGGCGAATACGTCGGAGACGATCAGCCGGTTTTCCAGCGCATAGCCGAGTCCGGAAGGCGCTTCCGTCCGGTGCGCCATCACGGTCCATGCGCCGTTAGGGGCACGCGTCAGGTCCACCGCAACAAGCTGCAGATACTGCGCGCCGGGCGGCACGAACCCCTTCACCGAGCGTAGATATCCTGGATGTCCATACACAAGCGCGGGCGGCAGCAGGCCATCGTGAAGCAGCGTCTGGGGCCCGTAAATATCGGCGACTATGGCGTTGAGCAACTTCGCGCGCTGGGTCACCGCGCGCTCGATCACCGACCACTCGCCCTCTTCGATAAGAAACGGCAGCAGGTCCAGCGCCCACGGCCGGGGCTCGCCGCCGTCGGCGTAGACGTTGTAACTGATGTCGTTATCGCGGACTTGCTGCGCAATGGATGCGGTGGCACGGTCGAGGCCGGCTATGCCGTCGTCGCCGAGCAGCTCGAAGAATTGCCGCCACGGCGCGCGCAACTGGCCCGCCGCGTCGCGCAGTTCGTCCCAATGGCCCTCCCGGACCGGTACCGCGCGAAGGTGTGACGACACACTCGCGCGGTTCGCGATTGCTTCAAACGGAAGCGTTGATTGGAAGGCCAAATTGAGCAGCTACCGTTGAAGTTGATGAGGTTACCGTCGGCGCAGATCGAGTGTGAAAGGAAACTCCAGGCTGCGTTTCGGTTCTTCCACGACCATGCGCCCAGGCGTATGGCCGATTCTGAAAAAGCGCGCGCGCCGCCGGCTTTCCGCCTCGTATGCGTTGACCGGATAGGTCACGTAATTGCGGCCACCCGGATGGGCTACATGATACCGGCATCCGCCTATGGACCGGTTGCTCCAGGTGTCAACAATGTCAAAGGTAAGCGGTGCATCCACGCCAATTGACGGATGCAGCGCCGTCGGCTGCGACCATGCCCGAAAACGTACGCCGGCGACATGCTCGCTGACCCGCCCGGTAGGTTGCAACGGCAACGGCACGCCGTTGACCGTCACGACATGGCGGTTATCGTTGAGACCGAGCACCCGCACTTCCATGCGCTCCACCGACGAATCCACGTAGCGCACCGTCCCGCCCGGCGACCCCTGCTCGCCCATCACGTGCCACGGCTCCAGCGCGCTGCGCACCGTCAGGTCGATACCGTTCGTCTGGACCGCGCCCACCAGCGGGAAACGGAACTCGAAATGCGGCGCGAACCATTCAGTTTCGAACGCATAACCGGCTTCATTCAGGTCCGCGATCACATCGTGGAAATCCATTTCGATAAACGTGCCGAGCAGGAAACGGTCATGCAGTTCCGTGCCCCAGCGCGTGAGGCGGGTGGTGTAGGGTTTGTCCCAGAAGCGCGCGACCAGCGCTCGCAGGAGCAATTGCTGGACGAGGCTCATGCGCGCGTGCGGCGGCATTTCGAAGCCGCGAAGTTCGAGCAGGCCGAGGCGGCCGGTGGGGCCATCGGGGGAATACAGCTTGTCGATGCAAAATTCCGCGCGATGCGTGTTGCCGGTTACATCGATCAGCAGGTTGCGCAACGTCCGGTCGATCAGCCACGGCGGCAGTAACGCGCTGTCGCGTCCGCCCAGACGTTCGAGCTGGTGTTCGATCTCCTTGAACGCAATCTCCAATTCATACAACTGGTCGTTGCGCGCCTCGTCGACACGCGGCGCCTGACTCGTCGGTCCAAGGAACAATCCCGAGAACAGATACGACATCGACGGATGGTTGATGAAGTACGCAATCAGGCTGGCGAGCAAGTCGGGGCGACGCAGGAACGGGCTGTCGGCAGGTGTCGCGCCGCCCAGCACGAAGTGATTGCCGCCGCCCGTGCCGGTGTGCCGGCCGTCGGTCATGAACTTCTCGGTGCTGAGATAACTTTCGTGCGCCGATTGATACAGAAACTCGGTGTGATCGACGAGTTGATCCCAGCTCGACGCCGGATGAATGTTCACCTCGATCACGCCCGGGTCCGGCGTCACTTGCAGCATCTTGAGACGGGCATCGCGTGGCGGCGGATACCCTTCGATCACCACCTTCATACGCAGATCGGCGGCTGTTGCTTCGATAGCCGCGAGCAGGTCGAGGTAGTCATCGAGTTCAGTCAGCGGCGGCATGAACACATGCAGCAGGCTCTTGCCGCTGCCAAACGATTTCGCTTCGACGTCAGGTCCTGCCGCACGCGCCGGATCACGTGCTTCGACGCATAACGCGGTACGGCGGATCCACGACGCGGACTCGCCGCGCGATGGCTCGCGGGTTGAGGTTATGGGCCCGCTTGTGGGCGCGCGTCCGGTGCCTGAAACCGCACTTGTACCCGTACCCGTGCCCGCTCCTGCTTCTGCGCTATCCCCGGCCACCGGCTCACCGCGATATTGCATGCGCAATTCCATCGCCTGGCGCAACGGCGCTGGCGGCCCGAAAGGATCGTGCGGATGCTGATACGGATAGTCCCCCGCGCTCACCCAAGGCAGCGATTCAAGCGGCAGCCGATACCCCATCGGCGAGTCGCCGGGAATCAGGTACATCCGGCCATCGCGGAAAAACCAGGGGCCGCTGACCCACGTTGGCGCTTGCATGGGGACATCGCGTTCGCGTGCAATAGGCAGCACGTAGCCCGTTACCTCGGACAAACCCGCATCGAACACACGACGCAAGCGCATGCGTTCCATCTCGTCGTCGAGTTCGGATTCGAACGGGTCGACGTTCACCGGCAAGCGGCGTTCACGCCACAGGTAATAGAACGTGTCTTCGAAACCGGGCTGGATATACGAAGGATCAAGCGAGACCTTGTTCGCCAGATGTTCGATAAACCGCCGTGCATCTTCGGCCGTGTACCGGCCCGGATCGCGTTCGTCTGCGAAGAGCTTGGGGTCTTCCCAGATCGGCTCGCCATCCGCGCGCCAGAACAGCGACATGGCCCAGCGCGGCAACTGCTCGCCCGGATACCACTTGCCCTGCCCGAGATGCAGGAAGCCGCCCAAGCCATAACGCGCACGCAACTTGTCCATCAGCGAGACGGCATAACCGCGCTTCGTCGGGCCCAGTGCGTCGGTGTTCCATTCCGCGGCATCGCGGTCGGTCACGGCGACGAACGTGGGCTCGCCGCCCATCGTCAGGCGCACGTCCATGTCGATGAGTTCCTGGTCGACTTGCGCGCCCATCTTCTGCACGGCGGCCCACACTTCTTCCGTGTACGGCTTCGTCACGCGCGGCGTTTCGAGCACGCGCTGCACCTGCATGATGTGCTCGAACTCGACTTCGCTTTCATCGACCGCGCCGGAGATAGGCGCGGCGCTCCCCGGCTCAGGCGTACAGGCAACGGGGATATGGCCTTCGCCGGCCAGCAGCCCGGAGGTCGGATCGAGTCCGATCCATCCCGCGCCGGGCAGGAAGACCTCGCACCACGCGTGCAGGTCGGTGAAGTCGACTTCGGTGCCGCTCGGGCCATCGAGGGACTTCTGGTCGGGGGCGAGCTGGATCAGGTAACCCGACACGAAACGCGCCGCCAGCCCGAGCTGACGCAAGGTTTCGACGAGCAGCCAGCCTGTGTCTCGACACGATCCCAGCGCCTTGTCGAGCGTCTCCTCCGGCGTCTGAACGCCGGGTTCCATGCGAATCACGTAGCCAATGTCCTGCTGCAACCGCTGGTTCAACCCGACCAGGAAATCGGCGGTGGCTTGAGGCGTTTTGTCGATGCTCTCGACGAGCTTGGCCAGCAGCGGCGTTGCTTCGCGCTTGATCAGATACGGCGCAAGTTCTGCCGCGAGTTCGGGTTCGTATGCAAAGGGGAATTTCTCGGCATAGGGCTCGAGGAAGAAGTCGAAGGGGTTGTACACCGCCATCTCGGCGACCAGGTCGACCGTGATTTTGAACTCCCGCGTTTTCTCGGGGAAGACAAGCCGTGCCTGATAGTTGGCGAACGCGTCCTGCTGCCAGTTGATGAAGTGTTCGGCTGGCTCGACCCGCATCGAATAGGAAACGATCGGGGTACGGCAATGCGGCGCGGGCCGCAGGCGCACGACCTGCGGTGAAAGGCCGACTAGGCGGTCATAACGGTAGTGCGTGACATGGTTCAACGCGACACGGATTGACACACCTGACTCCTGGACGAATTTTGGCAATCTTCAAAAGCAAGGTCCATGCCGTTTGGCTGCGCGCGCCATCGGGCAAGGCTGCTGGGAACTTCCATGCACGCATTACTGCGTTTTAAGCCATTTCAAGTGTCCGTCGATGCACCAAACTAGCGCGCAAAACGCCCTTTCCGTCTGGGCCGGACCGTTCCTGCGGCGGCACGTGGCTTGCTTGATACGGTCCATCCAGCCACCACGCCCTGTGTTTCAGCCTATCTCTTCAATATGAAAACTTTCCATTGCGGCCGTTGCCAGCATCACGTTTTTTTCGAGAACGTGAGATGCGAATCCTGCGCGGCGTTGCTGGGCTTCGTGCCTGAATTGTCCGAAGTTTGCGCGTTCGAGCCGGCCGGCGATACGACTGGTATTCCGCTATGGCGTGCGCTGAATCCATCGGCTAATGGCGCGTTGTTTCGGCAGTGCAATAACTACGCGCTGGAGAATGTCTGCAACTGGATGATCCCGGCCGACTCGCCGGACGTGCTGTGCCCGGCGTGCAGCCTGACGCAGACCATCCCCAATCTCACGCAGCCAAACAACCGGGTCTACTGGTACAAACTGGAGACGGCCAAGCGGCGCTTGCTGTTTGCGCTCTCGGCACTCGGGCTGAACACCGACTCACGGCGGACCAATCCCGAAACCGGTTTGCAGTTCGAATTTCTCGAAGACGGCAACATGGGGGCGAAGGTTCTGACCGGTCACGACAACGGCCTCATTACGATGAACATAGCCGAAGCCGACGACGCGTTGCGTGAACGCATGCGCGCCGATATGCACGAGCCGTACCGGACCCTGCTCGGGCATTTCCGGCATGAGATAGGCCACTACTATTTTGATCGGCTCGTGGCGAATACGCAGTGGGAAGAGCCGTTCCGCGAGATGTTCGGCGACGAACGGGCCGACTACGCCCAATCACTGCAAGCGCATTACGACAATGGACCGCCCGCCGACTGGGACCAGTCCTATGTGAGCGCCTACGCCACCACGCATCCGTGGGAAGACTGGGCTGAGACGTGGGCTCATTACCTGCATATCGTCGATACAGTGGACACCGCCGCGGCCTGTGGATTCAAGCTCGATCCGAAGTCCGACAACGAACCGTCGCTCACTGAAATCGAGCCGGTCGAGAACACCAGCTTCAATACGCTGATGGAGCAATGGTTTCCATTGATGTATGCATTGAACAGCTTGAACCGAAGTCTCGGCCTCGCCGATGCGTACCCGTTCACGCTCTCGCCGAAGGTCGTCGCCAAGCTGCGTTTCGTCCATAAGGTGATTGCGAATGCAGGCGCTCAGCAACAGGCAAAGCCTGAGGTGCAGCAGGAAATCAAGCAAGACCCGCAGGACCAGCCGGCGGCCGCAGCCGGTTAATCATGGTTTGATCAGGAGTTCGATGTATTTTAACTTTATGGTTTTGACTCCGGCCGTTCACGCCTCAACCCAAGCGCTCCAATCTAAAAAAGGTCAGTCCGATGAAGCTCCGCGTTGGTTACGAACTGGTCTACGAATGCGTGCAGCCGACACCGATGCTGCTCATGCTGAACATGCACGCGTCGCGCGCGCAGAGCATCCTTGTGCCGGACATCCTGAGGGTCAACCCGCCAGTGCCCTACTCGCAGTATCACGACTCATTTGGCAATCTGTGCAGCCGGCTGGTGGCGCCGCCAGGGTGGCTCACGCTGTCGACCGAGGGATTGATCGATGTGCCGCCGTATCCGGAGTTGGTTGAGCCGAACGGTTATCAGCATGCCGTTGAAGAACTGCCCGACGAGTGCATGCAGTTCCTTCTCGGCAGCCGCTACTGCGAGACCGATCTGCTCTCCGATGCCGCCTGGCAGATGTTCGGCCACACCCCGCTTGGACGTGCGCGGGTGCAGGCTATTTGCGACTATGTTCATCGGCACATACGCTTCGATTACAACTGCGCGCGTCCGACCAAGACGGCGTTCGAAGCGTATCGGGAAGGAGTAGGCGTGTGCCGGGACTTTGCGCATCTGGCGGTCGCGTTATGCCGCGCGATGAATATTCCGGCCCGCTACTGCACGGGGTATATCAGCGATATCGGTCTGCCGCCGCCCTACGCACCCATGGATTTTTGCGCGTGGATCGAGGTGTACCTGGGCAACACGTGGCAGACATTCGATCCGCGTAACAACGCGCCGCGCACCGGACGCGTGTTGATGGCCCGAGGCCGTGATGCCGCAGATGTCGCCTTGAGCAACACGTTCGGATCGACGACACTCGTCAGGTTCAACGTGGTCTGCGAGCCTCAGTAATCTGCGCGGCGTTTCGCACAGTACATTGTGTGCGACCCTGCATTTCAGTGCATGGGTCCGCTAAGTGCCGACATGGCCGCCGCTATCACTTCGCAAACAGCGAAGCCATGTTCGCAAACGCCTTGATTTCGAGCGCGTTGCCCGACGGGTCCAGGAAGAACATGGTCGCCTGCTCCCCGACTTCGCCCTTGAAGCGCACATGCGGCTCGATGATGAATTCCACGCCTGCCGCCGTGAGTTTGTCCGATGTCGCTTGCCACTGATCCATCGGCAGCACTACGCCGAAGTGCCGGACCGGGACTGCATCGCCGTCTACCTTGCTCGTCTTCCGATGACCAATTTCGTCCGGCGCAAGATGGGCGACGATCTGATGCCCGTAGAAATTAAAGTCCACCCAGTCGGCGGAGCTACGGCCTTCCGGGCAGCCGAGCAGGTCGCCATAAAACCCGCGAGCGGCCGCAATGTCATGGACCGGAAAGGCGAGATGAAAAGGGGAAATCGCAGCAGGGGTGTCGCTCATGGGAGGCTCGGATATCGGTTGAACGGAATGTGGTTGACTACGCGCACAGGGTTTGTCCCGGACGTCGCGCCAGGGAAACACAGTTTAGGATCAACCAGAATAGTTGAATAGCGATAGTTTTTTTAGCTCAGCATCAATAAAATTGATTAATCAAAACCTGCGAAAGCACCACTCAAGCGGTCGATAAAATCATGATGCGAGAGCTAAAAACCTTCCTGGCGGTAGTGCGTTTCGGGACGTTCGCGAGCGCCGGAGCGCATATCGGGCTGACGCAATCGGCTGTCAGCGCACAGATCCAGCGGCTGGAGGAAGACCTGGGTTTTCCGTTGTTCGACCGGACCGGGCGCTCGGCCACGCTCAATGCCGCGGGCAAGCAGACGGTCGAGTCCGCCGAGGAATTGTTGTCGGTCTACGCCCGCCTGGCGGCGCGCGGCGGCACGGCGGAACAGTCCGGTTTGCTGCGGGTCGGGGCCATTGCTTCGGCGCAGGCGTCGTTTCTGGTTAGCGCCATCGACCTGTTCCGGCAGACGTCTCCCGGCTGGCGAATCCGCATGATTCCCGGCGTGTCGCTCAACTTGCTTGCGCAGGTGGACTCCGGCGAGATCGACGTCGCGGTAATCATCAAACCGCCTTTCGCGTTGCCGTCCGAACTGCACTGGCGCACCCTGCTCACTGAAAGTTTCGTCCTGCTGGTCCCGCGCGAACTGGCGGATCAGCCGTGGCGCGCGCTGCTCAAGTCCGAGCCTTTCATTCGATACGACCGAAGCTCGTTTGGAGGCCGTCTCGTCGACCGCTTTCTCAGAAGAATTCGCGTCACGGTGCAGGACGTGGTCGAGTTGGATGAACTGCAGGGAATCGTCGGGCTCGTGGCGCATGGGGTGGGCGTTGCGCTGATCCCGCAATCGTCCGCGCTGCATATGCCCAAAACCGTGCGCGCGTTGTCGCTGGGCGACGAGACCTTCACGCGTGAAATCGGCCTCGTCCAGCGGCAGACGAGAAACGAGCAGACCGTCACCGTGCAATTCGCCGGGTCGGTCTGTGCAGTCCTGCAGCGATGAGAGTCCGAGCCTGAGCCACAAAAACGCTGCCTTGATTTATTGAACGATAGGTCATAATATCCACGCATGACAAAAAATTCCTCTCTGCCGCAACCTGCCGATCGCTCGCAAGAACGTGGACGCCCGCGTGAGTTCGACCTCGACGAAGTCGTCGAATCTGCTGGCCGCGTGTTCTGGGAAGGCGGTTATCACGCGACCTCGGTGGGCACCTTATGCGATGCAACGGGCCTGCTGCGAGGCAGCTTGTACGGCGCATTCGGCGACAAGCACGGCTTGTTGATCGCTGCGTTCGAACGTTATGCCGACGGTGCGGTTGCCCGCCTCAAAGAGCGGCTGGCCGCCGATCTGCCGCCGCGTGAATGCCTGCGCGAAGCGCTGCTTCATTACACCCGGCTCAGCGCCGACCTGGCCGGACGCCATGGCTGTTTCATCACCAATGCAGCACTTGAACTGCTTCCGGCAGACGACGTATTGCGGCCTTATATCGAAACCACGCTCCAGCGCATTGGTGCTCAACTCACCGCCGCCGTGGTGCGCGGCCAGCAATCGGGAGACTTCAACGCCGATCTCGACGAAAACGCTGCCGGTACTTATCTGTTGTGCATCGTGCAAGGCATGCGGGTGCTGGGCAAGGTCGAAACAAGTGAAAAGAAGCTGGCCGGCATTGTCGATATGACCTTGCGCGCGCTGCTCTAAAAATTTTTCCCTAATTTTTGAACGATAGGTCATGAATAAACTAATCGAGCATCAGGCGGCTATCGCGGTTAGCCCGGCCGCCGTGCAAAGCGAATCCGTTGTTGCTGTGCGCCCCGGATACATGACAGGTGTGTTGCTCTGCGTGTGCGCGACAGTCCTGATGGGCATCATGTTTCCCGTCATGACAAGCGCACTTCGCTACGTCGATCCATTCACGTTCACGTCGCTGCGTTACATGATCGCCGGCAGCGCGTTTCTCGTTCTGTTGCGCGTAAAAGAAGGCCCGAGCGCATTCCGGTTCAAGGGCGAACCTATTGCGCTCGCGTGGTTGCTGGGTTCAATCGGCTTTTGTGGATTCGGTTCTTTTGTTTTTCTCGGACAGCAATTCGCCGGAAGCGACGGCGCACTCACTGCATCGATCATGATGGCAACCCAGCCGATGATGGGCTTGATCGTGAATTCGATCGCGCGCAAGATCCTGCCGCCGCTGTATTCGTTCCTGTTTATCCTGATGTCGTTTGCCGGGGTGGCGCTGGTCGTGACAAAAGGCGACATTGCGGTGCTCCTGAGCGAGCCTCAGCACTACTCGGCGAACGCGTTGATCGTTGTGGGTGCGCTGTGCTGGGTGATCTATACGTTCAGTGCGTCGGCCTTCAAAAGATGGTCCGCGCTCAAATACACGACCATGACCACGCTGCTGGGCCTGACTACGATTATCGGGCTGAACGGGCTGTTATACGTGCTTCACGTCGTGCCGGTGCCGACCACGGCAATGCTGATCGACATTGTCCCGCACCTGCTTTATATGGGACCCGTCGCGGGTTTTATCGCCATCCTGTTCTGGAACATGGGCAACAGGATTCTTACCCCGCTCAATGGCGTGTTGTTCATGGATGTACTGCCCGTGACAACATTCGTGGTGTCGGCGATGAGCGGATTAATCCCGACTCACCTGCAGATTGCGGGCGCTTGCATGACGGGCGCGGCGCTGATTCTCAACAACCTTTACTTACGCGGCCGCACGCGTCGCTTGGCTGCGGGTTCGTAGAGCCGGGCCGGTATCGACACTCGGATTACACCAGCCCACGTCGTCAGGTAATCTCGAACGGCGCTCGCGGTGTTGCATCTCCATCCACATTCGCTATTGCCCAGACGACCGCAAAGTTCGTCGCGGCATTATGCGAAGCGAAGCGGCCCAGCGTGCCATGCGAGCGTTGATTTCCATGCTCGTCCCGGATGATCACGAATGAATCGAAGGCGCCTTTGACGGGGGCGACCATGGGTCGGATGGTTGATCCTCGGTATTGCATTTCCATATTCATCCCTCTCTCATTAGGTTGATGCGATGGAAGCTGGAGTAACAATCAGGAATTTTTTTAGTTATCGATGTATCTATGCGCAACGCCTGCGAATCACCAAGCCAAGGCATAAAACCAAAGCCCGGCAATTGACGCTTGCGTGCGACGGCCCTTTCAATCCTTCAAGCGTTCAACTCAACTTACGGCACAGCTCATTGCCCAATTCTCTGCGTCACGATCAAATTGCCGTGTTTACGCATTCGAGTATTCGCTGCACGGTCGCGTGCTGGGTTGGCGTCAACTCCGAACCACGCGCCAGATCAACGACACGCTTGCGCCAATACGCCTGGCCGAGTACCGAAATACCGCCATCGTCGTTCCAGCGCGGAACGAGCCGCTCCAGATGCGCGATCTCTTGCTCGACCAATAATGGATGTCGGGGGGCTGCTTGGAAGGTCTGGTCAAAGCTCACGGCTCGCGCTCCAGTAGCAAAGTAGCCGACATTACCGTGACTTCGCCGCTGGCGAATCCTCAATTCTGAGGATTTACGCCAGGCAATAACGTCTATTGATTGTGTTGAGGAAAAAACGATAAACGAGAACGGACAAGCGCACCGGGCCAGTGCAATAAGAGTCCGTTATTGGGCTAAGGGGAATATTGCAAACGAACGGGATTCTGTTGAAGCGCTTATTTGACCGTCATTCAACCTTCATTCAACGGTCTTCGCACTCCCATTCAGGCAGCGCGTGGCTTGGCGCAGCGCTAAGCGAAGATTATTTCAAAATACAGGACATTGATAAAAAACCCTGTCACCCGCGCGCCCTACTGCTGCCGGTTTGTCTGAACGGCGCGAATCAGTTTGGAGCGGCTTCCAACACCGAGCTTATGGAAAGAGCGGTCAATATGCGTACGGACCGTCGTATAAGAAATGCCCAGACGGAATGCAATTTCCTTGTCGAGCAACCCTTCCACCACGAGGCCGACTACATCGCGCTCGCGCGCCGTCAGGTTCTTCAGCACGTCCTCTGAAATCAGCCTGGCTTGCGGTCCAGACGCCTCTGTCATGCCGGCTGCGGTGCGTGCTCGCGCAAGTGCAGCGGTAAAAGCGGGGCGAATGAATTCAGCCATGGCAAGGTCGTGATCGGAGAAATCTTCCCGATGTTTACCGCGCCAGATACGCAAGTCGCCAATATTCTCATCGCCGGTCCACGCATACACATTCATGCCCCAGTGCAAACCGTCACGACGCAGAAAGTCGTTGAACAGCTCAGTCCGCATTAATTCGCCTTGCGGAATCACATTCGTCACACGAACGGCAGCCCGGAAATTCTGCAGCCGGGGGGTCACAGTATCGCGATACTGGTAGTACTTCTCGTACTCGGACAGATTGTCTTCCGACATGTTGAACGAGACCCGGTTGACGAATTCCTTCTTCGTCTCGTCCCAGACATATGACCCGAGATGATCCGCGCGCAGCAAGCTGAGCATGCGAACACCCACTTCCTGCCGCATTAACTGCTCAGGAAGCGAATCGGCAAGCACGGCGAAGATATCGGAAACCAGGCCGGTTTCTCGGCTCGTCAAATACATATCACGGACATGCTGGTAGGTCCCGGTTCAATGGCTCGCAGACGTTTTCTCCACGCGCAAGCCTCCATATTTTTTTTGATCTAGCCCCGCAGACTACACGCACGATATTTCCGATTCAAGTCTCTTCTATCCGTGCCGTTAAATAGTTCGCCGTCATTTCAACTGACGGGCCAATTGTTTGAAGGCATGACGAGGCGGCAGAGAACCAGATCAGGCCGCCGGCATGGGATTCCGGCTTATATCAACGCGAAAGTACTTCCACCAAACGTCTATTAAATATCGACTAAACGTCTATCAACGTCTATTAAACGGGGAAACGCATGGCCATCATTCCGAATCTACGCCGCCGCAAGCCGATTATTGCAGCCGGCGAAACTACTCCAGCCGCTCAACCCACTTTCGGTTATATCGATACCCTGTTCGACTATGGCGCTTTGCTGGCAGCGGCGCCAGATTCGCTGGGCAAACTGCCGGGGGCCGGCAATCCGACGATCGCGATTATTGGCGCGGGTATCAGCGGCCTCGTGTCGGCGTATGAACTTCTGCGCGCCGGTGCATCGAACGTCGTGTTGTATGAAGCGTCCGGGCGCACTGGCGGGCGCGCTTACAGTATTCCCTTTACGAACCAGGCGCCGGCATTCCTGGCCGAACTCGGCGCCATGCGTTTCCCTCCCAGCGAATACAGCCTGTTCCATTACCTCGATCGATTCGGCATCCAGGCAAACTCGAATTTCCCCGATCCTGGCGAAGTGCTGACCAATCTCGGCTATCAAGGACAGACCTACACGTGGCCGGCCCAAGGCAATCCGCCCGATATGTTCGCGACCGTCCATGCCGGCTGGAGCGCGTTCATCAGCGACGGCTTCACGCCCTCCTCCGGACCGGCCTTGCTCGCGCCAGTCGCCATCACCGAACTGTTGCGCAACGGCCAGTTAGGGGCGGCACGAAACGCGTGGCAGGCATATATCGACATGTTCGGTAACCAGAGCTTCTATAGCGCGCTGCAAACCCTTTTTAGCGGCGCGAATCCTCCCGGCGGCAAGCCATGGCGCAATCCGGACGACTACGAGCTCTTTGGCGCGCTTGGCGTTGGATCGGGCGGACTCGGGCCGATGTACCCGGTCGCCTTTTTGGAAATCGTCCGCCTGATGGTCGATGAACTCGAAACCGATCAGTTGTTCATTCCGGCTGGCATTGAATCGCTGGCAGACGCATTTGGCGCGCAAGCGTTCGGAGGTCACTCGATTGCGCAGCGTGTCGTGAACACGCCGGTGTCACGCGTGACCCGTAATAGCGAGGGCGTGATGCTCACGCTGGCGGACGGCTCGGTCCAGTTCGCTGACCGCGTGATCGTGACGGCCAGCACGCGCGCGATGCAGATCGACATGGCATTGACCGCGCCCGCGTCGGCGCTCTCGGCGCAGCAGTGCTCAGCGGTGAATGATGTGCACCTGACCAGCTCGTCGAAAGTGTTTGTGATGACGCAGCGAAAATTCTGGCTCGATGAAAACCTGCCCGCGAATATCCAGACCGATACGCTGGTACGGGGCGTGTATTGCCTCGATTACGCGCCGGCCGACCCCAATGCGCCGGGCGTCGTGCTGCTCAGTTATGCGTGGGAAGACGACGCGATCAAGCAGCTTGCGCTCGGAAACAATCAGCAGCGCGTGCAGCGTCTTGTGGCTGATCTGGCACAGACCAATGCCGCGTTTGCGCAGCATGTCGTGCCGATCAATAACGACTATGAGACCTTTGTAAAGACCGTGGACTGGGATCTGGAGCAAGGGTATTACGGCGCGTTCAAGCTGAATTTTGCCGGTGGCGATGCCCAGAGCCAGCAGTTGTTCTTCCAGTTCCAGGACTGCTTGCAACCCGCGACGGACCCGTTCATCTATCTCGCTGGAGACAGTTGCTCGTTTACCGGCGGATGGGTGGAAGGCGCGCTGCAAACGGGGATAAATGCGGTGTGCGCGGTGATCCGCAGCTTGGGCGGCAGCGTGGTGCCGAACAATCCGCTGGACAACATGTCGCCTCCGTATGACTACAGCGGTGCGTCGACTAGCGAGAATCGCAAGGCCGACGGCGGGCATTAAGACCCGCAGACGGGGACTTAACTAAGCGACGAGCCAAAAAAAGACCCGCACAAGGCGGGTCTTAGTCTCTCAGTTTCGTATGGCGAAACGCGCGGGCATTCTATGGCACGTTCGCTTGACCATCGGAGTTCGGTGTAGACGTGAAGCCCCCGGCTCTTGACGACAACTTAACTGATTAACGTGCACTGCGCGTCCTCATTTCTGAGGACAAGAAATGAGGACTAGCGCCAAAACCGGCGGTTTGAGAACCGCTGGTTTCAGTTTTAACTCAGCTAGACCGTGCTCAAGCCTCTTCTTTCAACGACGCCATGTCGATCACAAAGCGGTATTTCACATCGCTTTTAACCATGCGCTCATAGGCCTTGTCGATTTCGTCCATGCGGATCATCTCGATGTCAGAAGTGATGCCGTGCTTGCCGCAAAAATCGAGCATTTCCTGTGTTTCTGCAATGCCGCCAATCAGCGAACCAGCCAGCTGACGACGCTTGAAAATCAGGTTGCCGACAGACGGCGACGGATGCGCATGCTCCGGCACGCCGACCAGCGTCATCGTTCCATCACGCTTCAGCAGTGCGGTGAACTGATCTAGGTCATGCGAGGCAGCAACGGTGTTGAGGATGAAATCGAACGAGTTGACGTGTTTAGCCATCTGCTCAGGATCCTTCGAGATCACGACCTCATGCGCGCCCAGACGCTTCGCGTCCTCGATCTTGCTAGCCGATGTGGTGAACAACACCACGTGCGCGCCGAATGCAGCCGCGAGCTTCACGCCCATATGACCGAGCCCGCCCAGGCCGACGATACCAACCTTCTGCCCAGCCTGGACATTCCAGTGACGCAGCGGCGAGTAGGTGGTGATCCCCGCGCACAACAACGGCGCCACGGCGGCGAGTTCAAGGTTCTCGGGGACACGCAGCGTGAAGGCTTCGTCCACGACGATCGACTTCGAATAACCGCCGTAGGTCACGCCACCCGTGTGCTTGTCGGGCGCATTGTAGGTGCCGACAAAACCGCTGCCTTCGCAATATTGCTCGAGGCCTTCCTGGCACGACGGGCATGTCCGGCACGAATCGACCATGCAGCCGACACCCGCCAGCGCACCGACCTTGAACTTCGTGACTTCAGAGCCAACCTCGGTCACCCGGCCGACAATTTCGTGTCCCGGCACGTTCGGGTACACCGTACCCGCCCATTCGCCGCGCGCGGTGTGCAGGTCCGAATGACACACGCCGCAATACAGGATCTCGATGCGGACATCGTGCGGACCGGTATCCCGGCGATCGAAGGCGAAGGGAGCAAACGGCTCTTTGGCGGAATGCGCGGCATAGCCATAGGTCTTGTACATGGTGTGGTCCTTGAGATAGTTCGTTGATTCGAGGTGCGTGCTTTGATACAGGGGGCGCTGTCCGTGCGATTCTGCTGCCCCGCGTCACAACAACTGAACGACAGGCAACAAGCTTGATAAAAGGCGTTCTGGACTTGACGACATCTGAAACTGCGCCAAGGCTCGATCGGACTTGTATCGGGACTTGTATCGATACTGCCCGGCTGTGCGATGAACAATGACTGACGCGAATGACGTGGTCGCTACAGGGTTTCGTTTCCAAACCTGGATCTGCGGTCGACGCCCGGGAGATTCGAGCGCCCCTTCGCAGGACAGTATGCGAATTGTGGACCATCCACTCAATGGAAATATTGCGATTTCACAATTCCAATTGGTGGAATGTGGAGTTGCAGCAATTTTGCGTTTGATATCAGGGCGTTATTCGAAGAAACGAGACGCGCCTTGCGAGGCTGTTTCGATCGGCCCCGTCCCTCGATCATCGTACTCTTTGCGCTAGCCGGTTGACGCGAGGTTTTTTACGATCGCACGGTAGCACCAAATTCGATATCGAAACTTGAAGATCTAAACAGACCAATTTTTCTAATCCGGCAAGAGTGAGCTGATGGCAATAACACTTCGTCATCCTACTCGTTTCGGAGTATTTCTTCACGAATCAGTTCGCCAGTGTGGCGATCGTGTGTTCCTGGAGAAATTGCTGAACACGCATTGCCGTTTCGAACTCGGTCTCCGAATGAAAGTTCGTTGCAAGCCAGCCATCCACGCACACTGATCCTCATACGAATCATCGTGCCGATGGTGAACGCACGACCAACGCAACGCCCCCAAGCGGTCTTGTCAAGATTTTTGCCGGCGTGCCGTAATTGTGAATAACAAGGCAAAAACGTCCTGTGCAACGACGAGGAGAAGGAAATGACAGACTTGTACTGGCCGATGGTTGCGGTATATCTGGCGATGCTGATGGGCGCGGTGCTGCTGCTGAGCGCACTGTCAATGCGTGGGACGAGACTGCCGCTCCCGAACACTTTATCGACGAACGAGTAGGCTTCACATTGCTGAAATGTCTCACGATCACCGTTAACGACGGGCGACTCAAATAGGTCTTCTGTCCAGCGTTTCCGCTCAATCGACATGCTGCCGCCTCTCTCGGCCGACCAAGAGCA
The DNA here is from genome assembly GCF_964252755.1 of Caballeronia sp. LjRoot29. Classification (NCBI taxonomy): domain Bacteria; kingdom Pseudomonadati; phylum Pseudomonadota; class Betaproteobacteria; order Burkholderiales; family Burkholderiaceae; genus Caballeronia; species Caballeronia sp. LjRoot29. The sequence continues at coordinate 101,092 of NZ_CAXUPU020000022.1, forward strand.
CACGAAAAACCAGTCAGTCGCGATTGTGAAAACCGGGCTGCCGCTCTCGTGTACGATGGCTTCATATCGAGCCGGGGCAAACCGGGCGTTACACGCAACGCATGCCCCGAGCACGATCCAATAGCCCACGCGCTTGAGCCGGAGTCGCGCGGCGCTCCGCTGTTAGCCGCCACTGGGTGGGAATTTCCATGCCGCGTTCCGACTGGACCCGTGAAGCAATTCGCAAGATTGAAGCAGACTTCAACCGCTCCGCCGATACCCACCTGATTCCGCTCGACCTGCCTGGTTATCCGGACATCCGTTTCTATTTCAAGGACGAATCCAGTCATCCGACCGGCAGCCTGAAACATCGTCTGGCGCGCTCCCTGTTTCTTTATGCGCTTTGCAATGGCTGGCTGCGCGAGCACAGCACGATTGTTGAAGCGTCGAGCGGTTCAACCGCGATTTCCGAAGCGTATTTCGCACGGTTGCTCGGCTTGCCGTTTGTCGCGGTGATTCCTGCGGGCACTTCCCGGATGAAAATCGAGGCGATCGAGTTCTACGGCGGGCGCTGCCATCTGGTGGCGAATCCCGCCGACATTTATGCGGAATCGCATCGGCTCGCGGCGGAAACCGGCGGTCATTTCATGGACCAGTTCACGTACGCCGAACGTGCGACCGACTGGCGGGCCAATAACAATATCGCCGAGTCGATCTTCAAGCAGATGGACGACGAGGAATACCCGGTGCCAGCGTGGCTCGTGTCCAGCGGCGGCACCGGCGGCACGACGGCCACGCTGGGCCGCTACGTCGCGTACCGGCGGCATCTCACGCGCATTCTTTGCGTCGACCCCGAAAATTCGGTATTTTTCGATTACTTCAAAAGCACGTTGGCGGGCACGCCCGACAGCAGCCTGACACTCGATGTCGGATCGAAGATCGAAGGGATCGGCCGTCCGCGCGTTGAGCGCTCCTTCATTCCGACATGTATCGATGCCATGCTCAAGGTGCCCGACGCGTTGTCCTTTGCTGCAATGCGCTATCTGGCCGGGCGCTTCGGGCGTCGCGTTGGCGGCTCGACCGGGACCAATTTCGTCGGTGTGCTGTATCTGGCCGAACGCATGAAGCAGGCGGGCAAACAGGGTTCCATCGTCAGCCTGCTGTGCGACAGCGGTGAACGTTATAGCAACACCTATTACGACGATGCCTGGTACCAGGCGCAGGGAATTCCCGTCGCGCCGCCCGATGCACTGATTGCTCGCGCGGTAGCCGGCGAAGCGGTGCTGACCCAGCCAGACATTGCCGGGATGGAAGCTGCGGGAATGGGAATTTAACGCGCGGTCCGCTTGAGATCTTGGGTGCGCATGACGAACATGGAAAAGACCCGTATGAGCTTGCGTATCAACGTTTTGCTTTCGTAGTCGCGTCCGTATCGCCTATGCGCGAGCGCTGACCCACGACGTTTCCAGCACTCAAGACTTGAGCGGACGCGTGCTCTTTCAACCCCAATTTATCCGCCCACACACGATGAGGTTCCGATGACCCGTACTGTCGCCGAAAAACGCGCTGCCTTTCGCGCGCTTCACCAGCAAGGTTGTTTCGTGTTGCCCAACCCGTGGGATGCCGGCAGCGCGCGGATGCTGCAGCACCTCGGTTTTGCCGCGCTGGCATCGACCAGTTCAGGCTTCGCGTGGTCGACAGGCCGGTCCGACTACGCGATGAATTGTTCCGACGTCCTGCAACATCTGAGTGCCCTCTGCGAGGCCGTGGACCTGCCGGTCAACGCGGATTTCGAGTCCGGTTTCGCTTCCGACCCGGCCAGCCTCGCGGCCAATGTGAGCCTCGCGATCCAGACGGGCGTGGCTGGCTTGTCGATTGAAGACCGCGACGTGGAGGCCCCGTTCGGACTCTACGAGACCGCGCTTGCGGTCGAGCGCGTACGCGCGGCCCGTGCGGCGATCGACCGGTCCGGCGACGATGTCATCCTGGTCGCACGCACCGAAATCCTGCTCAGTGATCCGGGTGCGCTCAGTCAGTCCATCGACAAACTCGTGGCCTTTGCGGCCGAAGGTGCCGACTGTTTATACGCGCCGGGGGTGGTCGACAAGGACGATATAGCAGTCATGGTGCGTGCCGTGGCGCCCAAGCCGCTTAACGTACTCATGATGCGGCCCGGCCTGAGCGTCGCCGAACTGACTGACCTTGGCGTGCGTCGAATCAGTGTTGGCGGAGGGTTGGCGCGGGTTGCGTGGCAGGCCGTGCTGACGGCCGCCGAACAAATGAAAGCGGGGTCATTCGATGGCCTCGCGGGCGCTGCATCGGGCAAGCAATTAAACGATGTTTTCGGCGGATTCGCCTGAGCCTGAAGGCTCGGCACGCGTCCTGTGTTTGCGTGAATGTCCCTGCAGCGCAGGGACATTCTGCATCGGGCCCGATCGTGCGGCGGCTGTAGTGCGCTCGCTCGCGCTGTATCGGCCCGACAACATGTGCGTGGCCGAAAAGGGTTGGCAAGCGCCATAAGCGCCTGATAATATTCAGACGTGGATAGCCGCCCGGCACCACTTCAGGTTCTGCTTCAGGTCCCACACCACTCAAGTTTCATTTCTCAAAGGGAGGCGAAAAGATGCTCACATTCAAACGCGCCGTCCCTTGCTCGATGCGCCGGCCAGTTTAGGTCGCCATCAGCGCAGGCACAGCAGCCCGCGCAACTTCCAGACAGTCCGTTATCGGTTCGCCCGCTCGTGCAGGCGCGCTTTGACTGTCGCTCTCATGTCTCTCGACCGGAAAAGCTTCGTCGCGCTTGGCGCCTCGGGCTGTAGCAAATGGCTTACACAAAAAAACTCGACTTCGGCGGACGGGCGTTCAAAGACGTTCTCGGTTTCATTGTGGTTCACTGGGGCAAACAGCCTTGGCGCATCGTCGCCATTGTCGTGCTCGCCTTGATGTCGGCACTCGCCGACGTCCTTACGCCGCTCTTCGCAGGCCGGCTCGTGGATGCACTCGCCGCCGGCGCCGTCGGCAAGGAGCTGGCATGGCACGCAGCTACAACGGCGTTCGGCATCCTGGCTTGTCTCGGGCTGGCCGGCACGCTGCTGCGTCAGCTCGTGTTCATGAACATCATCGTGTTGACACTCAAGATGATGAGCGAAATTGCCGCCAACGCGTTTCATCGCGTGCAACGGTTTTCCGCTGACTGGCACGGCAACAGCTTCGCCGGTTCGACCGTGCGGAAGATCACGCGCGGCATGTGGGCGCTCGACCTGCTCAATGACACATTGCTCATCGCCCTGCTCCCGTCACTCGTTATGCTGGTCGGCGCGACCGTGCTGCTCGGCATGCACTGGGCCGTCATGGGTGTTGTGGTCGGCGTCGGGTCGCTGCTCTACATTGGGGTGACAGTGGCGCTGTCGCTCGGCTTTGTGGCGCCCGCTGCGCGCCTCGGTAATGCATGGGATACCCGCATGGGCGGCGCGCTGGCCGACGCAGTTAGCTGCAACACCGTGGTCAAGGCCTTCGGTGCGGAAACGCGTGAGGAAGCGCGGCTTGCGCGTGTGATCGGCAAGTGGCGCCACCGGACGCGGCGCACGTGGGCGCGCGGCACGATCAACGGCGGTGTGCAAGGCGGCATGCTGGTGGTCATGCAGGCGGCAATCCTGGGTGCTGCGCTGTTGCTGTGGGAAGCCGATAAGGCCAGCGTAGGCGACATTACGTTCACGCTGACCATGTTCTTCATGTTGCAGGGTTATCTGCGCGAAGTCGGCATGCACGTGCGTAATCTGCAGCGCTCGGTCAACGACATGGAAGAGCTGGTGTCGCTTGAAGGTCAGCCCCTGGGCGTGGAAGACAAACCGGACGCCGGCCCTATCGCTATTCGTGAAGGCGAGATCCGCTTCGAGCATGTGACCTTCAGTTACGACGGCCACACGAAGCCGCTTTATCGCGACTTCTCGGTGCGGATTGCGCCGGGAGAGCGCGTCGGGTTGATCGGGCACTCCGGGTCAGGCAAGACGACGCTGATCAAGCTGATCCAGCGGCTGTATGACGTCTCGGGTGGCAGGGTCATGATCGACGGGCAGAACATTGCCGATGTCACTCAGGCGTCCTTGCGTGGTCAGATAGCGATCGTTCAGCAAGAGCCGGTGCTGTTTCATCGGTCACTTTCGGAGAACATTGCGTACGCCCGGCCGGGTGCAACTCGCGCGGAAATCGAGCGGGCTGCAAGGCAGGCCAGCGCCCACGATTTCATCGCGGCGCTGCCGCAGGGTTATGAAACGCTCGTGGGTGAGCGCGGCATCAAGCTGTCGGGTGGTGAACGCCAGCGAGTGGCCATCGCTCGCGCGTTCCTCGCCGATGCGCCCGTCCTGATCCTCGACGAAGCAACGTCGAGCCTCGACAGTGAAAGCGAGGTGCTGATCCAGCAGGCCATGGAGCGGTTGATGGTCGGCCGCACGACGCTCGTGGTTGCTCACCGGCTTTCAACCGTACGTGCGCTGGACCGGCTGCTGGTGCTCGACAAGGGCAGGATTGCGGAGGAAGGCAGCCATGAAAAGCTGATCCAGCTTCACAACGGTTTGTATCGGCGGCTGTTCGAACGTCAGGCGCTCGGGTTGACGACGGACCGTGCAGACCCGGCGAGCGCGATCAAAGCCGAGCTGACCATAAGAGAGGCCTAGATGGTACTCCTGGTCAAGGCGGCACGCCTCGCTTTGCCGTGCCGCGCGTTGATGGATGGGGGAACGAAGTCACTTTGCCCGCCGATGTAACGCCGCTGGTGAGCGCCCGTGTACTGGGCGCTCACCTTGCGGCGTTAAGCAGCAACATATTGTTTCGAAGTTCGCTCAGCTTCTGGATTTCCAATTAGTTCGCATTACTCTATATATCAACAGACCGCTGCCCCCGGAACATCCACGCTACGATCCAACATAAATAAAATTTCATGCTTCGATAGCATTGTTTCAGACTTCACGACTCCCGGAATTCCATAATGAATGGACCGATTACACATTGGGAGTTTCGCGATGTATCAAACATTACAAGTCGAGGCGGTCCAGGATTCCGGGCGTCAGGCCATACGCTTCGATATCGGCTCGAACGCGGCAATCCTCGATGTCCAGGACATCGACTTGCTGATCGAACGGCTCGGCCACATTCGTTCGGGGCTGCTGCCGGCCTTGCCGCAAGAACCGTCGCGCACGCATAACTATGTGATAGAAATTGATCCGTGCTGGTATCTCGACAAGAACCCGCTGTTCGATGGGGTCGTTTTGCTATTGCGTCATACGGGCTTGGGTTGGGCTGGGTTCGCGATTCCTCAATCCAGTCTCGAGCGGCTGCAGGACGCTATCGTCAAGCCTGTGCCACAGAGGTTTGAGGTGAGCCAGATACCGAGTTGACCATGCGTGCCGGCGGGAGGTTTGCTGTGCGCACACAATAGAAAAACCTCAAGGCTGGCCGATTTTATTGTCGGCTGGCCTTGAGGCTTTTCTATCCACGTCGCATATCCATCCATGAAAGACAATCGACGCCGCATGAAACCACGCGGCGTCGCCCATGCCCAACTCAAACCTTGAAACTTAGAACCGGTGACGCATACCAACCGTCACTGCTACTTGCTTGTTCGTCGAAGACGGGCTCAGGCCGTTGATCGCCGCGTCGCCCAGCACCGTGCCATCGCCACCCGATGCGTGCTGAAACACACCTTCCGCATACACGTCCGTGCGTTTGCTCAGGTCATAGTCAGCAAGCAGCGAGAACTGGTGATACTTCGGCTTGGCATCGCCGGCCGCCGTGTTGAACGAGCCGTTCGTGAACGTGTAAGCGCCTTCGAGACTCATGGCCGGTGTCAACGCGTAGCGCATGTTCACTTCATAGTTGTCCAGACGCAGGCTGTTGCCCGACAACGCCGTATAACCGTCGTTCATGTTGATTGCATCGAGCCCGTCAAGCTTCGTATGGGTGTATACGAAGCCAACCGTGGCCGGACCGAATGCGTAGTTGACACCGCCGCCGAACGTACGTTGCCGCGCAGCGACAAACGTTGATGTGTTGTTCGCGCCGGACACCGCGCCGTTCGCGTTATCGCCCTGGCCAGGATTGTTGATCTGCAAATACGACGCAGCAATGCTCAACGGGCCATTGGAGTAAGACGCGCCTGCGCTATACGCGCGATTGTCCGAGAACGCGCCCGCCTTGTTCGAAAAGCCGTACAAGCCGCCGAACTTGAAACCGGCGTAATCAACGCTCGAAAATTTCACCGCGTTGCTGATGCTGAAGCTGTTGTCGAGATTGTCGTTATCGAATGGATGCGCGGCAAGGTTGTTGCCCAGGCCCTGGCCGGCTTCCGACAGCGGCGCCAGGTAATCAACCGTGGAATCGTATTGCTTGCCAAGCGTCACCGACCCGTACTGATTGGATTGCAAACCCACATACGCCTGACGGCCGAAGATTTCATTCGACTGCGTGAACGCACCGTTGTTCACATTAAAACCATCTTCCAACTTGAAGATGGCGTGCATGCCGCCACCCAGATCCTCGCTGCCTTTCAAGCCCCACAGCGTGTTGCTGACGTTGCCGCTACCCACACCCCACGATTGACCCGACGAGGCCGCTCCCGGCGTGTGCGAATTGTTCGCATACACCAGGCCGGCATCAATCACGCCGTACAGCGTGACGCTGCTTTGTGCATGAGCGGCTACGGCGAAAAGGCCGGAAACAGTTGCAGCCAACAGAACTTTCTTCATCTTGAACTCCACATAGATAACGGGTTCCGGGCCAGGAGGCCGTTTGCAGCGCTGCGTGACCTGGGCATTGCAACAAGCCGGGCGCCTAAGCGGAGCGAACCACGCTGCGAGCGAGAGGACATGCAACCTTGAGTGCGGCCCTGACCTCGGAGCACCGAAGTCTACGGAGCGAGTGGCGCCAGCCAGCGTGGTCGAACTGAATGACTGATTTTCAGTTTTCGCAAGCACGCAGTGGACAAGGCTTTGGCAATGCGCGCGAACGCAGACGTGCGCTAGGTTCGCGCGACACTCTTGTTCTGTGGCATTTCCATCATCGATGGGTTGGCGTGTATCGAATGCGCCACGCCGTTGATTGATGATGTCCCGTGGTTACATTAAGAACAGCCGACAAAGATAAAAAAGACTTAATAAAGCGGGCGTGTCCTTGTTACGTCGCCAAGCAGATCATGCGTGCAGTCAAATCGATACAGGCTGCCCGTCATGAATCAGCTACAAGCAATGCGCGTGTTCACCCGCGTGGTCGATCTCGCCAGCTTCAGCCTGGCCGCCAAGCAACTCGGCATGTCCGCGGCCGCCGTCACTCGCAGCATCAGCATGCTGGAAGCGCACCTCAACATGCGCCTCCTCAACCGCTCCACGCGCCGGCTTTCGCTGACCGAAGCAGGACAGGCCTATGTGGAGGGTTGCCGCACGATCATTCAGCAACTCGATACGATTGAAGAAGGACTCGTACGCTCAACCCGTGATCTCAGCGGAACGCTACGCGTAGCGGCGTCGACCACGTACGCCGCATGTGGCTTGAGCAATTTGCTCGCGGCGTATCGCGCAGCGTATCCGCGCATTGGCTTCGACGTGACGACTTATGACTCGCCGATAGAGTTGATAGAAGGCGGTTTCGATGTTGGCTTTTCCGCGGATCGCAACCTGCCCAACTCGTCACTGGTGTGCCGTCATTTGACAGCGTTCAAGGAGGTCGCAGTCGCCTCACCCGGCTACCTCTCTCAACACGGCACGCCCGTGAATCCTGCGGCGCTTGCGCATCATCATCTGCTGTCGATCTCGGACGGCTCCGCACGCAATTGGGAATTCTCGGATCAGAACGGCGTGTATCGCGTGGCGACGGGTAACGCGCTGCATGCAACCAGCAGCGCAACAGTTCGCTCCGCGGCACTGGCGGACATGGGCATCGCATTACTGCCAGTACCGCTCGTGAAGGACGATCTGGGGAAGGGTCTCTTGCTCCCCATCCTCGGCCAGTTTCAGATTGCAGGTGGTGTGCGCCAAGTGTCCATTCTCTATACGGGGCGCAACTATCTCGCGGCGAAGGTCCGGCATTTCATCGACTTCTCGGTGAGTCAGTATCGTGCGCCCGATAACACGGTGGGGCTGCGTGCCGCCGCTTAGCGTCCACTCCGTGGATTCCGTGCCTCCCCCATTCTGGAACGCGTTGTAATGCCGAAAGTCCTTGCCATAGAAGACGACGAACTGATGGCGCAGGAAGTCTTGCGCGCGCTGTCCGCGCCGGGCTATACGGTCCAGGTTGCCCGCACCGGCCGCGACGGTATCGCCAAGGCCATTGGCGGTGGTTACGACATCGTCACGCTTGATCGCATGTTGCCGGACCTGGATGGCCTCACGATTGTGACGACCATGCGAGGTGTCGGCATAGACACGCCTGTGTTGATCGTCAGTTCAATGAGTCACGTGGATGACCGCGTGCGCGGACTACGTGCCGGTGGTGACGACTATCTGACCAAGCCGTTCTCTCACGATGAAATGCGCGCCCGCGTGGAAGCCTTGCTTCGACGCAAGGCCGGACCCGCATCCGACGAAACAGTCTTGCGCGTGCATGGTCTCGAACTTAATCTCGTGCGTCGCCGCGCCACGCTTCACGGTCGCGTGCTCGACCTGCAGCCGACCGAGTTTCGCGTACTCGAATTCATGATGCGTCACGTTGGGCAAGTGCTGACACGCACCATGATCTTCGAAGGCGTATGGGGCTGCCGTTTCGATCCCGGCACCAACCTGATCGATGTCCACGTGGGGCGTCTGAGAAAGAAAGTGGATGACTCCAGTGGCCGCCCAACGATTCGCACTATTCGCGGATCCGGCTACTTGCTGGACTAATTTCTTCAACATCGAACACGGTCACGAGGTAGTTGACGCCTCGTGACCGTGCTCGAGTTTTGTCGTTCCCTCCCCTCTTGCCGAAACTAAAACTAGTTTCATTTTTCCCGCGCGTGGGTGTTAACCCGATCCTTCCAGAATGACTGACACCGGCGCTTTCATCGGGCAATCAGTCCGATGTCCCTACGCCATCAAGTCACTCAGTCACTCAGTCAGCGCGAACCCTGCGCCCCTGAACGGAGCCGTTCTCAATGTTGAAAATTGTCCGATTAGCTTTGACTCGGCCCTATACGTTCATCGTGCTGGCGATGCTGATCGTGTTGGTCGGTCCGCTCGCGGCACTCCGTACGCCGACGGACATCTTCCCCGATATCCGCATTCCCGTCATCAGTGTGATCTGGAACTACGCGGGGCTTCAGCCGGACGACATGTCAGGCCGGATTGTCACGTACTACGAACGTACGCTTGGGACCACTGTCAACGATGTCGAGCATATTGAATCGCAGTCGTTCAGCGGTTATGGCATCGTCAAAATCTTCTTCCAGCCGACTGTCGACATCAGGACGGCGACTGCTCAGGTCACCTCCGTCTCGCAGACGGTACTCAAGCAAATGCCGCCAGGCATTACGCCTCCTCAGATCCTGAACTACAACGCGTCGACGGTTCCGGTCCTGCAGATCGCGCTCACCAGCAACACGCTCGATGAGCAGAAGCTGGCCGACTACGCGACCAACTTCATTCGGCCTGCGCTGCTGAGCGTACCCGGCGTGGCGATTCCGACGCCGTATGGCGGCAAGACGCGCGAGGTGCAGATCGACCTCGATCCGAACGCATTGCAGGCGGACCGGTTGTCCGCCACGGACGTGGCGAACGCGTTGGCGCAGCAGAACCAGATCGTGCCGGCGGGGACCGAGAAGATCGGCAACTTTCAATACAACATCAAGCTGAACAACAGCCCGCTTGCACTTGACGAACTCAATAACCTGCCCGTCAAGACGATCAACGGCGCAACCATTTATATCCGCGATATAGCCCACGTTCGCGACGGCAATCCTCCGCAAAGCAATATCGTGCGTCTCGACGGTCACCGCGCCGTGCTGATGAGCATTCTTAAAAACGGTTCGGCTTCCACACTAGACATTATCGCGGGCGTCAAGGCGAAGCTGCCGCTGATCCGCGAGACCTTGCCGCCCGGACTCAAGCTCGAGACCATGGGCGATCAGTCCGTATTCGTGAAGGGCGCGGTTAGCGGCGTGGCGCGCGAAGGCATCATTGCCGCTGCCCTGACGTCGCTCATGATCCTGTTGTTCCTGGGAAGCTGGCGCTCCACGCTGATCATTGCGTCGTCCATCCCGCTTGCCGTGCTGGCCGCTATTGCAGCGCTGTCCGCGATGGGCGAGACGCTCAATGTAATGACCCTCGGAGGACTCGCGCTAGCGGTGGGTATTCTCGTCGACGATGCGACGGTCACCATTGAAAATATCAACTGGCATCTGGAACAGGGCAAGCCCGTCAGGGACGCCATCCTCGACGGCGCCGCGCAGATCGTGACGCCCGCGCTGGTCTCGCTGCTGTGCATTTGCATTGTGTTCGTACCCATGCTGCTGCTCGACGGTATTGCACGTTTCCTGTTCGTGCCCCTGGCCGAGGCCGTGATCTTCGCGATGATCGCCTCGTTCGTGCTCTCACGTACCTTCGTGCCAATGATGGCGCAGTACCTGCTGCGGCCGCACGTGTCAGGTGGTCATGCGTCCGGTGAGCTTGCCGCGAGCATGGACCCGCACGGCACGACGCATCATGCGCCTTCGAAAAATCCACTGGTCCGGTTCCAGCGCGGTTTTGAACACCTGTTCGGGCGCTTGCGTGGCATCTACCGCATCCTGCTGGGAATGGCGCTAAGCAGCCGCAAGCTTTTCATCATCGGCTTCCTCGCGGTGGTCGCAGCGTCTTTTTTATTGTCACCTTATCTGGGGCGCAACTTTTTTCCGGACATCGACTCGGGTGAAATCGCGTTGCATGTGCGGGGTCCGGTCGGCTTGCGGATCGAGCAGACCGCAGACCTCTTCGATCACGTGGAAAACACGGTTCGCCGGACTATTCCGCCGAACCAGTTGCGGGCGGTCATTGACAATATCGGCTTGCCCAACAGCGGCATCAACATAACCTATAACAACAGCGGCACGATGGGACCATCGGACGGCGATATCCTCATCTCGCTTAACGAGGACCACGCGCCAACCGCCGAATACGTCAAGACATTGCGCAAGCTGCTGCCGCGTGCCTATCCGGGTGTGACCTTCTCGTTCCTGCCGGCCGACATCATTTCGCAGATTCTCAACTTCGGTTCACCGGCGCCAATCGATATTCAGGTCGCGGGTCCGAATCGAGCCGGCAACTACGCGTATGCCCAGCAACTTCTGCGCAAGGTACAACTGATTCCGGGCATTGCCGACACGCGTATTCAACAGGCGACAACCTATCCGCAATTCACTGTCTCGGTTGACCGGACACGGGCCAACGAACTGGGTATCACTGAGGGCGACGTGACCAACTCGGTCGTGGCCAATCTCTCGGGCACGAGCCAGGTGGCGCCGACTTACTGGCTCAACCCGCTCAACGGCGTGTCGTACGCGGTGGTGGCGCAAACGCCGGAATATCGCATGTCCTCGCTCAACGATCTTGGCAACCTGATGGTCACCGGCAAGACTGGCGAAGCGCAGATTCTCGGTGGCATCGCGACGATCAAACGTGGCGTGGGTGATGCGGTCGTCTCGCACTACAACATCGAGCCCCTGTTCGATATCTATGCGACCACGCAAGGCCGGGATCTTGGCGCGGTTGCGGCGCGGATCAACGCGATCGTGCACCAGACCACGAAGGACATACCGAAGGGTTCGCAAGTGACCGTGCGAGGCCAGGTTCAAACCATGAACAGCGCGTTCATGGGACTGGGCCTCGGGCTGGTCGCGGCTATCGTGCTGATCTACTTGCTGATCGTGGTGAACTTCCATTCCTGGAGCGATGCGTTTGTGATCGTGACCGCGTTGCCAGCGGCACTCGCGGGCATTGTATGGATGCTGTTCATTACGCACACGCCACTGTCCGTTCCTGCACTCACGGGCGCGATCCTTTGCATGGGGGTGGCCACGGCGAATTCGATTCTGGTCGTCACTTTCGCCCGCGAACGGCTGGCCATTACCGGCAACGCACTGGTCGCCGCGATGGAAGCAGGTTTCACGCGGTTTCGCCCGGTGCTGATGACCGCGCTCGCGATGATCATCGGCATGTTGCCGATGGCGCTGGGTCTTGGCGATGGCGGCGAACAAAACGCCCCGCTCGGGCGTGCGGTGATCGGCGGCCTGATGTGCGCCACGATCGCCACGCTGCTTTTCGTCCCCGTCGTGTTCAGCCTCGTGCATCGCAATGACAAGATTCAAGAGGATCACCAACTTTCCGGATCAGGAGAATCGCATGTCCACTGAAATTGAAATCAATTCGCCCAAGCGCTTGCGGCATCTGAAGCTGGTCAGCGTGATCGTCGCGTTGATTGCCGCGGGGGTGGTGACCGACGGTATCGTCAGCCGCTCGCACGCTGAGCGCGACCTGACGACCTGGACTGACGCGCAGGCCGTTCCAACGGTGGCGACCGTCACACCCCAGTTGCCCGCAGCCGAGCAGTCGCTGGAACTACCAGGGCAACTCGCGGCCTTCGTCAATGCACCGATCTATGCCCGCGTGTCGGGCTATCTGCAAACGTGGTACGCCGACATCGGCACGCATGTTAAAGCGGGGCAGTTGCTTGGCCTGATCAATACACCCGATCTCGATCAGCAATTGCAACAGGCACGCGCCGATCTTGCCAATACGGTGGCGAACGAAAACCTCGCGGCGACCACTGCGCGACGCTGGACGCAGATGCTGAAGCAGGACTCGGTCTCGCAACAGGACGCCGATGAAAAGACCAGCGACCTGATCGCGAAGAAGGCGACCGTCGATGCCAGCCGCGCCAACGTCGCGCGCCTCGAAGCGCTCGAATCATTCAAACGCATTACAGCGCCTTTCGACGGCATTGTGACTGCGCGCAAAACCGATATTGGCGCGTTGATCGATGCGGGCGGCGGCACCGGCCCCGAGTTGTTCGCCGTCTCCGACGCGCGCCGCCTCCGTCTCTATGTGAACGTGCCGCAAAGCGACGCCGCAGCGATCAAGCCGGGACTCACCGCGAAGCTGACCGTGCCGGAACGACAGGGCATGACCTTCGACGCAAAACTCGTCGATACCGACGACGCCATCACGCCCGCATCCGGCACGTTGCTAGTGCAGTTATCGGTGGACAATGCGTCAGGCCTCTTGCTGCCCGGTGAATACACTCAGGTTCACTTTGCACTGCCGAACACGGGCAGCGCATTGCTGGTGCCGGCGAGCGCGCTGATCTTCCGGACCAACAATATGCAGGTTGCCGTCATTGATCCAAACAATCACGTGCATTTGAAGAACGTGAGGATTGCGACGGACCTCGGCACTCATGTCCTGATTGCATCGGGATTGTCGGCGAGCGACCGGATCATCAACAACCCGCCGGACTCGCTTGCTGAAGGCGAACTCGTGCGCAGTGCAACGACAGCGGTAGCCGCCGCAGCGACCGGACAGCCGGAGCATGCGCATGGTTAAGCGTCGTCTCCTGGTCGCGGTGGCCTGCGTTGCCGCGCTGAACGCGTGTTCGTTTGCGCCCACCTACAAGGTGCCTGCCACGGCGATTCCCACCGCTTTCAAGGAATCGGGCCCGTGGCAGCTCGCAAAGCCCGCCGATCGTATCCCGCGTGACGGCTGGTGGACCATGTATCACGATCCGGTATTGAGCGCGCTCGAAGCAAAGATCGCTGCTGCCAATCCGAATGTGGCAGCAGCGGTTGCCCGGCATGATGAGGCGAGCGCGGACCTTCAGGAAGCGCGCTCCGGACTGTTCCCAACCATTGGCGCTGAATCCGATGTCTCGCGGCAACGGCAATCGGATAACCGGCCGTTGCGCGGCACGGATCAGCCCACGACCTACAACTCGGCGACGGCCGATGTCGGCATAGGGTACGACCTTGATTTGTGGGGCAAGGTGCGCAATCAGGTGAGCGCGGGCCGCTCGCTGGAAGAAGCCAGCGCTGACGATCTCGCGTCGCTGCGCCTCAGCCTGCAGGCGAGCCTCGCGTCGACCTATTTCGAACTGCGCGGCCTCGATCAGCGCGCCAAGCTGCTCAACGACACCATCGACACCTACAAGCGTGCGCTGAAGCTGACCGTAAGCCGTCACAACGGCGGCCTGGCGTCCGGCATGGATGTGTCGCGGGCGCAGACGCAACTTGCATCGGCCCGCGCCGCCGCCGACGATACCCAGGCGAGCCGCGCGCTGCTCGAACATGCCATTGCAACGCTCACCGGAACGCCGGCATCGTCGTTCTCGCTGGCGCCGGACGTCGGCCTCAACTATCTGCCCCACGTTCCACTCGGACTGCCATCAACACTCTTGCAACGCCGGCCCGATATTGCGGCGGCCGAGCGGCACGTGGCGGCAGCGAACGCAAATATCGGCGTAGCGAAGGCCGCGTTCTACCCTGACATTTCCCTTGGCCTGGACGGTGGATATCAAAGCGATACCTTCTCGCCCTGGCTGGCGGCGCCCAATGAAATCTGGTCGGTGGGACCGCAGTTGCTCTTCACTATTTTCGACGGCGGCAAGCGCAGTGCAGCCGTGGCGAATTCGCGGGCGCAACTCGCCGAGAATGGTGCGAAGTACCGGCAGACTGTGCTCGTCGCGTTCCAGCAGGTCGAGGACGGCTTGGCGCTGCTGCATCATCTCGGCGACGAATCGGTCAATGAAGATCAGGCATTGAGCGCCGCGCAGCAGACGCTCGCGCTGGCGACGTCGCAGTATCGGGACGGTGTGGTGAGCTATCTGGATGTCGTGACGGCGCAGACGACTGAACTGACCGCGCAGATTTCGTCGCTGGACCTGCGTACGCGGCAGCTGACCGCTTCTGTCTCACTGATCCTGGCGCTGGGTGGGGGATGGACCGGAAAGGCCGCCTGAAGCGTATTGAAGCTTATTTCAGCCGCAGAAGTCAGAAAGCCGCCGGGGCGCAGTTCAGCATTGAACGGCCCCGGCGGCATTTTTACATGGTTACCTGAACGGCGGAATCAGAAGCGCAGACGGACTCCCGCCGCGACCACCGCCTGCTTGCCGTTCGACGACGCAGCCAGGTTGTAGATCGACGCATTACCGAGTGCGTTCACGCCCGTTGCACCGGTCGCGTGTTGATAGACACCTTCAAGGTAGACGTCGGTACGGCGGCTCAGCGCGTAGTCTGCCTGCAGCATGAACGCGTTCCACTTCGGTGAGAGACTCGACGTCGCAGTGTCGAACTTGCCGTCGGTGAACGTGTACGAGCCGCCTAGGGTCAATGCCGGCGTCAATGCGTACCGGGCATTCAGTTCATAGTTGTTGAACGTGAGCTTGTTGCCGGAAAGCGCCGCGTAAGCGCCGCCTTGCGAGATCTCGCTTGGGTCATCGAGTGTCGTGCGCGTGAACACGGCGCCGATGGTCGCAGGTCCAATGACGTAACGCGCGCCCGCGCCCATGATGCGCTGGCGGCCGCCGACCAGCGTTGCATCGCCGTCGCCGCTTGAGAGCGCGCCGCCCGTGTTGGCCGGGGGTGCGACGCCGCCCGGATTGTTAGCCTGGAAGTACGCTGCGGCAAGACTCAACGGGCCGTTGTTATACGACGCGCCCGCCGTATAGGCGCTGTTGTTGCTGAAGCCATTCGATGAATTACTGAACGCGTACGCACCGCCGAACACGAGGCCGCCGTAGTTCACGCTGCGAAATTTCACCGCATTGTTCATGCGAAAGTCGTTGTTGAGGTTGTCGTTATCGAACGGGTGATCGGCTATGTTGCCGCCGAAGCCCGAGCCGGTTGCCGACAATGGCGCCACGAAGTCCACCATGGAGTCGTACTGACGGCCGAGCGTCACGGTTCCGTAAGCGGAGCTTGAGATACCCACCCATGCCTGACGGCCGAACTCGTCGCCGCCGTTCGAGAGCTTGCCGTTGTCGATGTTAAAACCGTTCTCGAGATCGAACACCGCCGCGAGACCGCCGCCAAGATCCTCCGTGCCTTTCAGTCCCCATCGATTCGTGCTTACGTTGCCGCTTTGCAATCCCCACGCGGCATGGCCGCCCGTTGCGGCTTTCTGGTTGGAAATATAGTCGATACCCGTATCGAGCGTGCCGTACAGGGTAACGCTGCTTTGTGCGTTCGCGGCTTGAGAGACCGCAGCCGCGATCAGGCTCAAGGAGGCGATCAACGCTTTATTCATGTGTGCAATTCCAGGATGATGCGGCTGCTGTTCCGCTCCCCGGCATGACGGAGACACGATGGCGAAGTGCAGCCGCCCGACTCGCCATGCGGACCCGGGCAAATTTAGGCGGCAGGCATGACGTGGACGTGTCGGAATTGCGCTACTTCATGAAGAATTATTCATAAAGCAGACACGAAATATTTAACTTAGTTATCCAATGTTATTTGCGTGGCTTTTTCCACGAACTCTTCTACATAAACAACTCTTCACTTTTGAGCGTCTTTCCCGACAGGGCTGACTCGTTAATCTGCACTCACCGGACAACGATCACAGCGCTGCATCGAAACCCGGTCACTCGTTAAACGGACTTTTAGGAAAGCGCCATGAAGACCATGATGATCGCCCTCACCTTTGCCTGCACCGGCCTTGCCGCCACGGACTCGGCCTTTGCACAAAGCACGGCGCCGGTTCAGGTACCTGATCAGATATCCACTCAAGCTGCTGCTCCCACTACCCTTGCCCAAAGCGGTCAATGGGTTCCCCCTGATGGAGAAACCATTGCACCGAAGACACGCGCGGAGGTTTATCAGGAACTTGTGAAGGCCGAGCAGGACGGCCAACTCGACTACCTGAATCGCACGCTGTACTGGCATCACTAGGCATGAAGCGTCAATCGCAACTGGCCGTGACGGATGCAGTGAGCGGGGTCGCCATGACCGCTCCTACGGCAACCGTTCCGGCTCCACGCACTCGCCGTAATGCTTGCTTTCAATCCTGGATTCGAATGACAGGCGTAAACGCCCAAGGTAATGCCATGAGCTGGTTAAGACGCATACTCTCTGCCTTACGATTGCCGCTATGCGCGCTGGCGCTGGGCCTTTCGCTCGCCGGTTGCGCGTCGATGCAAGGCGCATCAACTGATCCGAATGCTTGTGTGGGTCCGGTGGATTACTGCCAGCCTTTCTTCGGCTCCTGATCTCGCTCGAACCATGCACAACGTAAGCGCATGATGCCCACACGGGAGCATCGCGCTTACGATTTTTTATGCGCCTTCAACGTTCGATCGAGAATCGGCCAGGGCAAGAACACGCGGCATCTGTGTCGTGTTGATCTGATAACCGAAGCGGCTGACGGTTTCAAGACGCGCACCGAAGGTGTGCAACTCAAGCTTGCGGCGCAGCCGTGAGACCACCAGATTCACGCTCGACGGGTCTACGACGTCCTTGTCAGGCCACGCATATCGGATCAACTGGTCGCGCGCAACGGGGGCATCGGGCTGGCGCAGCAGCGACTCAATCAACAGGAACTCGCGCTTGGTCAGGGGGAAACGCTTGTCTCCTTCCACCAGCTCCCGCGTAAGCGGATCAAGCCTCAGCGAAAGGTCGAGTGTGGAGTCGCCCAAGCCTTGCACGGATGATCGATACAACGCCAGCATGCGCTCCTGCATTTCAATAAACGAATACGGCTGCACGAAGCATGCGTCCGCACCGGCGCGCAGCATGCGCGCTCTTTCTACAGGCGTCGCGCGTCCGAGGACGACCAGGATCGCGGGTGATCCCGGCAAACGTGCGAACTCAGATAAGAGCACAGCCAGGTTGCAGATGGACTCAGTATCGACAGCCACGATCAGGACCGCGTCAAAGGTATCTTGTGATGCAAGATGAAGCCCGTCGCGTAAGTCGTCGGTCATTTGCAGGCTGTGCGCGCTTTCACGTAAAGCCTTATGCAGATAAGCGCCCTCGGTGCAGACGGTGGAAATGAGCAGAACTCGCATAGGGGTGGCTCTTACTCGGTAATCAATTAATCGGTTAATCAGTTGATCAGGAATACTTGGCAATCAGAAAATGCATTATTGAAGCGCATGGGGCCAGCACTCAACCGTCATCGTCGTACCAGGCGTGGTACCGGTGCCATTAGCGCCCACGCGAAGCGCGAAATCGTGCAGCCGCATCACGGCCGACACAATGCTGAGACCGAGTCCCGAGCCTGCCAGATGACGCGTCTGATCGGCTCTGTAGAAGCGTTGCAAAACTGCTTCCCGCTCCCGCTCCGGAATGCCTGGACCATTATCAGAAATGACCAGCAGCGCGCCCTGCGGATGATCCGTCAGCTCGATGCGCACGGCGCCGTTATCCGGCGCGAACTTGATGGCGTTATCGAGCAAGTTACTGAACGCTTCGAAGAGCAACGCCCGATCGCCATGCACCGCGGCAACCTGTTCGACCACCACCGCCCAGCTAATTCCCCGATCCTCGGCAAGCGGTTCATACAGTTCGCTTAATTCATGAACCAGCGTTGTGAGATCCACCGATGAAAAACCGCCGCGCCGCTTCAATGCGCCAATCTCCGAAATGCGGAGCATCGCGCCAAAACGATCCAGCAACATGTCGGCTTCCACGCGCGCACGGTCGAGCATTTGAGCGACGCCGTCGTCCTGGATCACGTGCATGCGTTCAGCCACATTGGCGAGCAAGGTGCGGATATGCGCGGCTGGCGTGCGCAGGTCATGCGCTATTCCGTCGCACGCACTCTTGACCTCCGTCATCAGCCGTTCAATTTCCTCGAGCATGTGATTCACCAGATGCGCAAGCATATCCAGCTCGTCGCGTCCGCCGATCGGTAAGCGGCGGTTCAGGTCACCCTCGGCTATCCGCAACGTTACGTTGCGAATATCACGGACTCGCCGCATTTGCCGAAGGTTGAGCAACAAGCCACTGGCTATGCTCACCAGCAGGCAGAACAAGCCGCCGCCAACCAACGCGTTGATCATCGTTTCGCGAATGTGCAGTACGTGCGTGAGATCGCGGGCGACCACGATCTGTTCGCCGCTGCGCCGCCGTACACCCATGGCTCGCACAACTGGCGACTTTGCCTGGTTGGCGACGATCAGGCTGTCGTTGAGTGTATGACCTTGACGGTCGAGCGGCAGGTTCGACGGCAGCACGCGGATATCGCCGGCGAGATGCGTGCCGTCGGCTGCGAACAACCCGAAGTAATTGGTATTCAGATGTTCGCCTTCCGTGCGCCTATAAATAGTCGCGGGAAGTTGCGGGTCATCAATGGACCCGAAATAGAAGAGCTGCCAATGCAGCACTGAGTCTGCGTCGAACTCCATGCGCGTGGTTGCCGACCAGCCAATAAATCCGATCAGCACCATGACCGACAGCGCAAAGATCACGGCGTAAACCGAAAGCCACCGGAAGGTCGTGTTGTGCCAGCGGCGCCCCATTTCTAAGGGATGCGTTCGATTCGTTGAGTCAGCCAAGGTGTTCTTATAGGAGATGGATCACGTCAGGATGTAACCCGAACCGCGCACGGTCTGAATAATTGCGGTAGCACCGGGGGGATCGATCTTCTTGCGCAAGCGGCCCATGTGAACGTCGATCAGGTTGGTGCCGGGATCGAAGTGATAACCCCACACCGCTTCGAACAGCATGGTGCGCGTGATGGTCTGCCCCGCGTGCCGCATCATGAACTCCAGAATCCGGTACTCGGTTGGCAGCAGCGGCACTTCAATGCCGTCGCGCGTCACCTTGCGCGAAATCAGGTCGATGAGAAGCGGCCCTGCGTTCAGCGTTGTTTCATTACGTGCGGGAGCCTCGCGCCGGCGTCGCAGCAATACTTCGAGACGTGCTGTGAGTTCGTCCGAATTAAACGGCTTGGTCAGGTAGTCGTCACCGCCCGCACGCAGGCCGCGAATGCGCTCGTCTACATCGCCAAGCGCACTTAGCATTAACACTGGCGCCTGCACGCCTACCGTTCTCAAGGTGGTGAGGATAGTCAGGCCGTCGAGTCCCGGAAGCATGCGGTCGAGCATGATCGCGTCATACTCGCCGCTCATTGCACGGGCGAGACCGTCGGGCCCGTTATCTACCCAATCCACTTCGAACCCACATTTTTCAAGCTCTGCCACGATCTCATTCGCTGCTAGCGGATCGTCCTCTACCGTAAGCACTCGTGTCGTCATTGTTCCCAATCCCAAGTCGGTATCGGCAGAAAACCGCGTACCGTCTGTACTTCCAGAGGGTAAATGATGCCACAACCGACCCGATGAGATCGGCGAATGAAGTTGACGGACAGGCATCAGAAAGCTACCTGAGCTTAGCGGGCACCGCGATAAACGACTGTATCGAGATAATTAAGCTGGCCGTCTTTTTCAGCACGAACGAGCGAGCGCTCAACCTGCGCGCGGGTGAGCGTGGAGACGGGAGGTTTCCACGATTGGTCTTGCGCAGGTTTCGCTGGTGCCTGAGCAAATGCTGAAGAACATGCCGCGCATGAGAGAAGGCCTGCTGCGAAAAAAAGTTTTTTCATGTCGCTACTCCTGGAGAACCTGTGAATTAAGCGCCGCGGTCCGCGAATGGTTTTGGCACGGTGTTGACGGTGCTAAGACTACGCCGTGAGCCTTAACGGTCCGTCATCTGCTTCATGAAAAGATATTTACTGAAATGTGTTTAGGGCAAAGCCTCTAAGGGAGCATCGAAAATTTTGTGAACCATTATTTGGCACGTCGTGTCGATTTGACGGTTTGCTTCGTCCGCGGTTTTTTCAGCCGCGGTCATCCGCGGCAATGCTCAGGGCTTAGTTCGCCGATGAACTGGCCGGGTTGCCTGCGACCTGCGCCTGCACGCAGTCACGACGGTATTCCTGATGCAGCTTGGATTCGGCGGTTTGCAGTTGGTCCGGATATTCGTTGTCGTCGGAAGTCGGCTGATACCCGACCGCTTCCAGTTCGCTTAACTCCTGCATCAGTTGTTTATGCGTGACGGTGTGCTTGAGCGGCGTGAACGGATAGTCGTGGCATTCGGCCTGCGTGAGACTCGGAGCGGCCAGGGCCGACGCGCTTGTAAGGGCGAGTGAAAGCGTAATCAATGCAGCGGAAAGTCGTTTCATGGATGTTCTCCGTAAAGACAGCGGTGTTGAGTAGTCGCCCGCGCCTACTGGTTTTGTTTATCGACGGGTGACGAGATTCAGGATAGCGAACTGATTGAAACGGAAAGTCCGCTGTAACATGAAGAGTAATTTAAGGTTCACTGAAGTAAGCGCCGAGTAAGCACTGTGGCTCCGACGCAAGGTCGAGGCGGCTGTATTTTTACGTCGTCCATTTTTTCTGCGCTTATGCGGATTCCGCGCAGCGTTCAAGCAAAGTCCCAATACATCAATTCACATTGTTTGGAAGTTGCGTGTATCTGATTCACGACACGCATCGTTCTTGCCCCTCTCTTCCGAAAGCCTCAAGCGTTGCGCCCTTGCCTAGCCAGTATGCCGCTAAGGGCTTTAGCGCGTGCTCTTCCATCGTCTGAAAGTCAGAATTTCAGTTAGTCGCCGCAGCTATGAATAACGGCTCATTAACCTTCGTGGGCGCTTTCATGAAGTCTTAATTTCGTCGGCAAGTTCGCGCGGCAGGAAGCGAAATCAAGCGACGTCAAGCGACACACGCGCGTCTGAATCTACACATTGGGATTGGAAAACATGAAGAAAACCTTGCTAGCCGCCGCGATTCCGGCAATTTTCCTAAGCACCGTCGCGCACGCGCAAAGCAGCGTCACGCTCTATGGTTTGATCGACGAGGGATTTGACTTTACGAGCAACGGTCAAGGTCATCGCGGGTACGAAATGGTCAGCGGTGACACCGTAGGCAGCCGCTGGGGCTTGAAAGGCAGTGAGGACCTGGGCAACGGGTTGAAGGGAATTTTCCTCTTGGAAAATGGCTTCAACACGAACAACGGGCAACTCGGTCAAGGCGGCCTTGAATTTGGCCGCCAAGCTTACGTTGGCTTGTCGTCAGCCCAGTACGGCACGTTCACCATGGGTCGCCAGTACGATCCCACCGTCGACATGTGGAGCGGGTTCACCGCAGCGGGCAACACCATTGGCGATCTCGCGGCGCACCCATTCGACAACGACAACGCCGACTGGGATTATCGTATCCAGAACTCGGTCAAGTATGTGTCGCCGACGGTTAGCGGCTTTACTGGCGAAACCATGTACGGCTTCAGCAATCAGGCGGGAGGGTTCGCAACGAACCGCATGTACAGCGCCGCAGGCACCTACAAGATGGGGGGTTTTGCCGCAGCGCTCGCGTACATGAAAACCAATAGCGGCGGAGCCAACGCTTCGGGCGCGGTATCGAATGATACAACCGTCTTTACGGCCGACTCGCAGCAGAACATTGACGCGGGCGTCTCGTACACGTTCGCGAACAAGGCAATGTTAGCGTTCGCGTATTCGCATGTGGATGTCTACAATCCGACGAGCAACTTGTACTTTACGGATCAGCCGGTGGCCGGTACGCAGAACTCGTGGAAGTTTGACAACTTCGAAGTCAATGGGCAGTACTTCTTCAAGCCTGATTTCTGGATGGCGGCGTCTTACACTTATACGTTCGCGCACATTTCCGCTACCACTGGACGGTCGATGCCCAAGTACAATCAATTCGCCTTGATGCTTGACTACGACCTTAGCACGCGTACGTCGGTCTATATCCAGGGCGCTTATCAACACGTGAATGGCAACACGGGTACCCAATTCGACAATGCCGATATTCCAGGTTCGTCGGGCATCTCCTCAACCGGCAATCAGTTGATGGCCCGGTTGGCGATGACACACAGGTTCTGATTCTTTCGCATTGGAAGGACGACGATCATCGTTTTTCCGCGTGCAGCGTGTTGTGCAAAGATCCAAACAACAAGCTGCACGCATTTTTTTTGCCTCCATTGCATCGCCAAGACCGATCAGAACTCCTGCGCAGTCGGACGCAGCACGATCTCGTTGATATCGACATCGCTTGGTTGCTCGATCGCGTAGGCAATCGCGCGAGCGACCGAGTCCGCAGGAATCGCCTGCTGGTAAAACTGCCCCACTACCTTCGCGCTCTCTTCATGGGAGCTGCCGAGCTTCAGTTCGGAGTCGACCGCGCCAGGCAGGATGATCGTCGTGCGGATCGAGGCGCCTACTTCGTGGCGCAAGCCTTCGGAAATCGCGCGCACGGCAAACTTCGTACCGCTATAGACCGTGCCGCCGGGACTAAAAACCTTGATGCCCGCCACCGACGAAATGTTGATGAAGTGGCCGCTGTCCTGCTTCTGGAATACCGGTAACGCGGCGGCGATGCCGTACAACACGCCCTTGATATTGATGTCGATCATGCGTTCCCATTCGTCGACCTTGAGTTCCGACACGGGCGCGATCGCCATGAACCCCGCGTTATTGACCACGACGTCCACGCGTCCGTAAGCGCTCACGGCCCGATCGACCAGCGCCTGGACATCGGCGCGGCGGGTGACATCGGCGGCCAGTACTTCGACCTTGCCGCCCGCTTCGCGCAACTCGGCGGCGATGCTCTCAAGCCGGTCCAGACGACGCGCGCCCAATACAAGCGAGGCCCCTTTCGCCGATAAATGACGCGCCGTGGCTTCACCCAGCCCGCTGCTCGCGCCAGTGATGACAACGACTTTGCCTTCGATTCCATTGCTGATAGTGCTGCTCATTGTTGACAGGCTCCTGTGTTCCTGAGAAGGCGAAGGCCCCCTCGACAGAAGACAGTATGGGAATCGCAAGTCAACCATTCAATGGAAATGATACGATTTCATAATTCCATTTTATGGAACAAAATATGAGAGCCCGTCATGCAAAATCGCCTTGAAATGTTGCGCATCTATTGTGCCGCCGTTGAAGCACAAAGCTTCAAGGAAGCCGCTACCCGGCTAGGCACTTCGCCTCAGGCAATCACGCGAGCCGTTCAGGAAGCGGAAGCGTTGGTGGGCGAAATCCTCTTCCACCGCAACACCCGGCGCGTGCGCGCCACGCAAGCAGGAGAAGCGTTTGCGCAGCGCGCACGTGAACTCGTGCAGCAGATGGACGATCTCTTGAGACCGAAAGACAGCGAGATCGACGCCGAGATTGCGGGCCTGGTCCGGTTGACCACGCCGAAGTCCATCGGCGAACGTTTTCTGATGCCCGCGCTTGTGCGTCTCGCCGAGAAGCATCCGCGAATCACCCTCGACCTGCGTCTGTCCGATGCAATCAGCGACCCGATTGCCGAGCAGATCGATATTGGCGTACGGATCGGCTTCATGCGAGACAGTCGTTTCGTGGTGCGCCCTGCATCGCACGTGGGCTTCTCCGTCATTGCGAGTCCTAAGTTGATAGCACGCGTGGGCCGTCCTTCAGACCTCGCTGAACTTGCGCTGCTACCGGCAACTGGTTTTATCGACAGGAACACCGGGCGAGCGTGGCCCTGGCAGTTTTCCAACGGGCAGCAAATGACGCCGACCAACCTTGCGTTTCAGACCGACGATGGCGAGTGCGAGTGCCGCGCCGTGGTGGCGGGGCTGGGGTTTGGGCAGGTCGTGAGTTATCTCGCACTGCCCCTGCTGCGCGCGGGCAAGGTGATCAGCGTACTCGACGACATTGCGCCAGAGCCGTGGCCGGTCTACGTCTACAGGCCGCAGCGAGGACCGGTGCCCGCCCGCGTACGGCTTGTGTTCGACGCCGTGCTGGCCGCGCTGGAGAAATCGGAGCTGCAACATGGGCCTTATGTGTCGGGCTGATTTCATACCCGGGGCGATTATCTGCGAAGGCCAAAAAAAAGGCGTCGTGCGAACACGACGCCTGAAATTCTAGCTCCGAGGGGAGGGCTAGAACTGAGAGCCAGCTTACATCTCAACCTCCCCGGCGCATGTGCCGCTGAAGGTTCTACAAACTTGTCGCGACCACCGTTTTCGGCAGCGCGAGATGAACATTATGTTCAGTGCATCACACCGAAAAAAGCATGGACGGCATCGTCTGGCGTCAGGCCTACATCGAAGTAACCTTGAAGACGATCTGCTGTGGTTTCATCAAGAATGAACGGTGGGCTGATAAACCGCGCGGCGACCGCCTGGTCGTACCAGACGCTGATCCAGCCGGTAAGTTCACGCACATCCTCCTGCACCTGCAGCCCGAGTTCGCTGTCCATGGGATCTCCGCAAAAACACACCAGGGTCGACACGCTGCCACCCGGCCACGCTTTATCAAAGCCGTCCCAAACGACCGTTTACTTGCCAAGAGCCATTCAGATGAAAGAACACTAGAGAAGCCGGACCGCAAGCGAAAGATAGTGCCTAAGCATAATGGCAATCGCTTCAACCCGCCTTGAAAACACCTTACAAACAGACTGGCGCTTGAACCGCGGCGGTCTCTGGCGACCACTATGATCCCTAGCGAAAGACTTGGGGTTTTGCCGGTGCCGGCGGATTCATCGAACGCTCCTCGCACCCTTTCGCATAACACCATGCTATCTGGTTCCGTTTCATTTTCCAGTCGGTACAAGCGGCATTTGATCTAGGGAAATCCTGCAACGACTATAAGGATTTCCTGACACGCAACCTGCTCAGTGTCCGGGGCCGCGTCGAGACTCAAATGTGCATTTTGAATCTTTCATTTTCTTACTTTCATGCGCTCACTCAGTCACCAGCCCGTGCCGGACCGCATAACGAATCACTTCAGAGTTGTTAGTGAGCCCGAGTTTCTGCATGAGCCGCATCTTGTGCGTGCTAATCGTCTTTGCACTGAGCGACAACACCTCGGCAATATCATTGATGCTGTTTCCGGCCGCCAGCATTTGCAGCACCTGGAACTCTCGGTCAGAGAGAATCTCATGCGGCGGGCCGTCGCTGGAAGGCGAATCGAAAACGATTGCATCGACCAGCTTCGGGTCAATGAAGCGCCCTCCCGCCGCCAGCTTGCGGATTGCGGCGAGCAGGACCTCAAGGTCGCTGTCCTTGGTCACATAGCCCGTTGCACCCGCGCGTAACGCCCGCGAGACCACTTGCCCCTCGTTGTGAATGCTCAGCACGAGGATCGGCAATGCGGGTTGCTCAGCCCGCACGCGCCGGATCAAATCCACACCGCTAATGCCGGGCATGGTCATATCGAGCAACAGCAGGTCCACGCGGCAAGCACGCAACTTGTCCACCACTTCAGACCCATGCGCGGCTTCCCCTACTACGGCAATATCAGTCGTCGTGGCTACGATCTGCTTCAGGCCGCTTCTCACGATTGCGTGGTCATCCGCTATAAAAATACTGATCATCTTTCCCGTCCGCTATCCAGCGGCAAATTGATTGAAACCATCGTTCCAGCACCTGGCGCACTGTCGACCTGAAGCGTCCCGCCTATCAGCCGCGCCCGCTCGCTCATGCCCAGCAAGCCATACGAATAGCCGCCTTGCGCGGAGTCCGGGTCAAAGCCCTGACCGTCGTCGCTGACTCGAAGATCGAGCGCCCGGTTCGTGCTGACGAGCGTCACCGCCACACGCGACGCGCCGGCATGCCGCGATACATTCGTGAGCGACTCCTGGACAATACGGAATACGGCGGTTGCATGGGCGTCCACAAGGCTCGGTTCACCGCCTCGCACGACCAGTTGACAAGGCATGCCATTGCGCCGGCTAAAGTCTTCAGAAAGCCACTCCAAGGCCGACACAATACCGAAGTTGAGCGCCGCCGGTCGCAAATGGCTCGCCACGTTGCGCACCATCCAGATGGTTTTTTCTACCAGTTCGCGGATATCGTCTATCTTCCGGGTCGCTTCAGCGTCCGCGACTACGCGCATCTTGAGCAGCGCAACATCCATTTTCAGCGCGGTGAGCAACTGACCCAGTTCGTCGTGAATCTCCAATGCTATACGGCGCCGCTCCTCTTCCCGGATTGCCTCCAGATACGCCGATAACTCACGCAATTGCTCGCGCGACGCCAGCAATTCCTCTTCTGTACGCTTGCGCTCGGTGATGTCTTGAACAGTGCCGACAATCCCCCACGACTGCCCCTCCTGGGTATCCACGCGTTCTGCCTGAAGCCGGACAATACGTGTCGTCCCATCGGGACTCGTGATGCGATGATCGATGCCAAAGGACTGTCCCTTGGCAAGCAGACCGCGCGCCGCGCGCCTGACCATGGCCTGGTCGTCGGGATGAACCAGCGAGAGATAAGCGCTATAACACGGCTTCGCGACCAGGCTCTCCAGTCCGAGGATGCGGTAGAGCCCGGTCGACCAGTGCGTGATCCCGCTATCGCGATCCCATGACCAGTCGCCGAGCCGAGCCAGGCGCTGGGCGTTGGCGAGACTCGCTTCGCTCGCGCGCAGTTTCTCGTCGGCATTCCTGCGCGCCGTGATGTCGTAAAGCCCTACATAAATGGCCGGAACGTCGCCATAAGTCGCGACCCGCGCATTGGCGACGGCCCAGAACGAAGTGCCGTCGGGTCGCCTGAAACTTAGCTCGGCATTACGCAGACATCCTTCGTCGCGAAGATGGCAGACCAGTTCGCCGCGCTCCTTGGGCAATGCATATAAGTCGATAATATTGCCAAGCCCCGCTTGCGTCGTATCGAGCCCGAAGAGTTCGCGCATCGGCTGGTTCATGTACAGGATGTCGCCTTGCGGCATGGACGTAATACACAGCGGCACCGGACTCGTCTCCACAATCGCGCGAAACCGCGCCTCGCTTTCCTTTAGCCGCGCCTCAACGTACCGGCGTTCGACAATCTCCAGGTTGAGGCTGCGGTTGGCCCGCGCCAGTTCTTCAGTGCGTTGCGCTACCCGCGCTTCGAGTTCGTCGCGGGCATCGCTTAGCGCTTTCTGCGTCTTTTCGCGTGCGGCAATTTCGTGCTGCAACTGCATGTTCCGCGTCACGAGTTGCTGCTGCAGCGTGCGCAATGCCAGATGCGTGCCAATACGCGCCGCGACTTCGTCAACGCGGATTGGCTTGGTCACATAGTCCACGCCGCCCGCTGCCAGCCCTTCGATCACGTCCGCGCTCGCGGACATCGACGTCATGAAGATCACGGGGATGTCGCTGGTGTCACTATTCAATTTAAGCCGCCGGCAGGTCTCGTAGCCGTCTATGCCGGGCATCTTGACATCAAGCAGGATGAGATCCGGTTGCGAGAACGCCGCGCGCTCGAGCGCTTCCAGCCCATCCAGTGCGACCAGCACCCGAAAGCCCTGCCCTTCGAGACTCTCCACGACCACACTCAGGTTAGCGGGCATGTCGTCGACGATCAGGACTGAAGGCGGTTCCAGCTCCGGGGGTGCAAGGTCGATAGCCGCATTATTCATGACGCTTGTCCCCCTTCAAGATGGCGCTCGACGAATTGCACGATCGCCTTGGTCCGATAGTTCTTCGCAAGCGAGCGCAACTCCGCAGCGAACGCGCTGTAACGCTCGTCGAGGGACGCGATGCGTTCGGCCCACAACACGATCTCGCGCATGTTGCCCTGGCGTGCAAGCCGGTGCAGGTCCTGCATTTCACGCGAGGGCACGGCCGGGCACGGCATCATTGCCGCGGGTTGGGGCAGCGGCTCGCCAAGTGGCGCATAAGTCCAGGAGAGCGCAAGCAGCGCGGCAATCTTTGCGAGCAGCGTGTCGAGATGAATGGGTTTCGCGACAAACGCGTCAGCGCCCGCGCTCAGGCTGCGCTTTTCGTCGCCGCCTGTCGGGCTTGCGGAGATCGCGATGACCGGCACGCCGGTAAAGTCCGGCAGCAGCCGCAAGCGGCGCATGGTTTCGAGTCCGTCCATTTCGCTCATCACGATATCGGTCAGGACTATTGATGGACGCTTCACCTGAGCTTTCTCCAGCGCTTCCTGACCGCTGGCTGCTTCAATCATGTCGAAGCCGATCTGTTCCAGCATGTCGACCACCACCGCGCGGTTAGTGGCCACGTCGTCGATAACCAGCACGCTCCTGCGCGCTCCCGTGTAGCCGGTGACCACCCATGCTGGATTGGTGGCGGCTGACGAGGATGGTGCAGGAACCGCTTCGAGGTCGAACCAGAAGGTGCTGCCCTCGCCTTTGCGGCTCTCGACCAGGATCTCGCTTCCCATCGAACGCACGAGTTGCCGGCTGATGCCAAGGCCAAGCCCGGCTCCTCCACGATGCCGTTGTTCATCGCCGGTTTGCTCGAAGGGTTCGAAGATCAGCTCGCGCTGCATGTCGCCAATGCCGATTCCGGTATCTTCCACCCCGAAGCGGACCCGGCCATTCTGCAAGAGCGCCACTCGCAAACTTACGTAGCCGCTGTCGGTGAATTTCACCGCGTTTGCCAGCAGGTTGAGCAGTACCTGGCGCAACCGGCGTTCATCGGCACGCACGGCGTTGGGGACGTCGCGCGCGGCTTCGCATATGAAGAAAAGCTGCTTTTGCTCAGCCTTCACGCGAATGATTTCCGCGACGTCTCCAAGCAACCCGGGGAGTGGCACGGCAACAATATCGAACGGCATTTTGCCGGCCTCTATCTTCGCGATATCGAGAATGTCGTTGATCAGCGCAAGCAAGTGTTCGCCGCTCCTTTGAATCACGCCGAGCCCGTCGCGCTGGCGCTCGCTGAGCGTCCGGTCCCGGCCAAGGACTTGCGCGTACCCGAGGATGCCGTTCAGCGGCGTGCGCAGTTCATGGCTCATGTTGGCGAGGAATTCGGATTTCGCGCGATTGGCCGCCTCGGCGGTGCGCCTCGCTTCACGGCCTTCGGCTGCTTCGCGTTCGTCTTTATACGCGCGGTGGAGGCGCGCGCACATGGAGTCGAACGCGGCCACTACCCGTTCGAGTTCATCTGGACGGCGCGGCCGGCGGCGCTGCAGCGTGAAGGCTTGCGGCGCCTGCCGGAAGTCGTAGCTTTCGACGCGCCGCGCCACCGTGGCGAGATGGCGCGTGACGAGCCGCGAGAAGATATAGATGGTGAATAGCGACACCAGAAAAGTATTGGCGCCCTGGCTCAGCAAGATCACCAATGCGGTCTTAAGCAGTTCGTTGTACAGGTTGTCGAGCGTTGCTTCCACACGCAGCGTGCCGATCGATTCCTCGTGACCCTGGGTGCGATACACAATCGGAAAACTGCGCACCATGACCGGGCCGCGCGAACGAGTTCCGGCGGCAACCACCATGGAGCTGTCGCTGGCGATCACCTCGGTGACTTCGGCCAGCCGGATGTCCGGCAGATGGAGAATGCCGTCAAGTTGGAGTTCGAGTTGCGGACGGTCGAGCCGCCAGAGCGCTTCGCCCAGGCTACCGCGATAACTGCTATCGATTTCCGCAAGGCGGCTTTCGATGAGCGTGACCCCACGGTGATAATCGCGATAAAGCTGAAGCGCCGTAAGCGTTAGCGTGACCGTGCAACTGAACAGGAACACGGTAGCGAGCAGCCGCATCACGACACTGCTGCGATGACGGCCGACCAGGTCGCATAGTCCGCCGAATGTGTTGATCGCCATAGATTTCCTTGGGGCCGGCCTTGGTTCTTGACCCGCCTATTTTGCGCGCTCTGGCGGTGGTCTAACGATGGCATAACACGACAAATTCAAAGAAATGCAGGCGAATTTTCCTGCATTCATCGTTTAGGAGACGACCGTGCGCATTGTCATCATGGCACGACGAACTGCGCTTACGATGACCTGCGATGTATGCGCTCGGGATGGGCTGAATGGGCTGAAACCCCTAAAGTCGGAGGATTTCCCGGTCCGCTGCGCCCACGCGTTTGAACTGCTCACTGAAAAGTGCTGCGACGAACCATGTCGCAATGCAGGCCTTACGTCGAGCGGGTTTGTACGGCCGACATCTCCGTTGCGCGCTCGCATCTGGAAGCGGCAAGGGGGCGGCGGATCAATGTCATGATCCGCGACGTGGGTCATAAAGAACCGGATGAACGCTCAAGAAGCGTTCTTGCCCCGTGGGCAATTCATGGCCTCGAAGAGTTATTGTTGGATCCTGCAAAGCCGCAATCATGGCAGGGCTGGTCATTACCCCACGTTATGGGTACTCAAACAATTGCGGCATTGCCTCCTCAAAAATGGCCCCTATATTTTTCCCATGTCAGCCTTGCGCGCCTTGCCTTGCATTGCAACAGGGGTCGCTTGAGCGTGTGAGTCCGGCTGAACCGCATGGCAAGATGCAGACATTACATTGATCGCTTGGCAGACGTTGTATCAACAGGCAAGTCGCATGCGACTTCTCATGTTGATTCCTGCGCACGTTGCTTGGCGCGTTTCTTCGTTACCCGCAGCCGAACCACTCAACCATCAGGACCGCCGTCGATGAGAAACCTGTCGCTCCGCCCCATCGCACTGTCGCTGCTTATTGGTCTTGTTTCGACCGGACCCGTTTTCGCCGCGGGACAGATCACTTTCGTGTCACAAGGCGGCAGTTATCAGGAGGCCCAGGACCAAGGCCATTCTCGATCCCGCCGCGAAGCTGCTTGGGATTACGGTCAACCAGGACAGCATCCCTGACGCATGGCCGGCGATCAAGGCGCATTGCGCGACCGGCAAACCGATATGGGATGTAGTGGATACCCCAACGTCGAACTGTTTGCGCGGCGGCCGCGAAGGCCTGCTGGAGAAGCTGGACTTTTGCAAACTGCCGAATGCGGCTGCCATGCCGGAGCAGTATCGAACGCCTTATTCGGTTGCCTACGAGTTCTATTCGACGGTGATTGGCTACAACAAGAAGGCGCTCAAGAAGGTCCCGCAGAGCTCGGCGGATTTTTGGAACGTGAAGGCGTTTCCTGGCACGCGAGCGCTTCGCAATGATCCGCAAACGGTACTCGAAGCCGCGTTGCTCGCGGACGGCGTGCCGCGTGACAAGCTTTATCCGCTCGATGTAGACCGGGCCTTCAAGAAGCTTCAGCAGATCAAGCCCGACATTACTGTGTGGTGGACGTCGGGCGACCAGTCGGCGCAATTGCTGCATGACGGCGAGGTAGACATGGAGATGATCTGGAATGGCCGCGCGAGTGCGGTGCAGAAGGACAATCCGGACGTGGCTCTTACTTACAACGATGGCATTTTGCGAAACACGCAGTTGTGCATATTGAAGAATGCGCCGAATCTGCCGACGGCGATCCAGTTTGTGAATGTGGCGGTGTCGCCGGAATTGCAGGCTAACCTGCCGCTTTATATTGACTATGGTCCGGGTAATCCGGCTGCGTTCAAGACTGGCAAGATTACGGCTAAGCGGGCAAGCGAATTACCGAGTTCGCCGGAGAATGCGGCTAAGCAGGCGTTGATGTCGGAGGAATGGTGGGCATCGGAGCCTGGTGTTCAGGCCAAAGCGCGGTGGCTGAAGGTTATGCAATGACGGGGGGTGTTCGTTCGCACTTGGGGTTGGGGGGAGCGAGGTTGGTCGGTGGGGTTAGTGCCAGTTGCGAGGGTCTGGGGTTAGCGGTCTGGTTCAATGCCGGGTTGCACGGGTTCTGCGTTAGCGGTCGGGGGCTATGCCGGGTTGCTGCTTTCCAGGTCTTTGCGCGTTTAGTGCTAGC
>NZ_CAXUPU020000023.1:0-129323 GCF_964252755.1 Caballeronia sp. LjRoot29
CTAACACTAAACGCGCGAAGACCTAAAAAGCAGCAACCCGGCAATGAACCAGACCGCTAACGCCAGAACCCACCAACCCGGCATTGAACCAGACCGCTAACCCTGGACCCGACCAACCCGCCCCCCCCCCCCGCGACCATCACCTCCGCCCCATATCTTCAAAGAACCGAATGGCCCGTGCATCGTCGGTATGAGCCGTATTGATCCGCACCCACGGTGAAACCTCCCCATTAGGCCGATAGTAGCTCCCAGGCGCGAGCGTGATACCAAATTTCAGCGCCCGCTCGACCAGCACCATCGAGTCCTCCACACCAGGCACACGCGTCCAGATAAAATTACCGCCACTAGGTTCATCGAAGACTTCCCAGCCATTCTCCTCAAGGCGCTGAACCGCTGTCGACAGCGTGTCGTGAATGCGGCGCCGTAAACGCTCAAGATACTTGCGGTACGTACCGCGCTCAAGCAACGCCGCCACCACGCACTCACTAAAGCGCGAACCGCCCAGGCTAGTGAGCACCTTCACATCGACCAGATCCTTGATCAAATCGCGCTTGGCCGCCAGATACCCAATCCGCAACGACGATGACAATGTCTTCGATAACCCACCCACGTAAATCACATGATCAAGCTGATCGAGCGACGCAAGCCGCTGTGTCGGCGTCGCCTGGAAGTCTGCATAGATGTCGTCCTCCACGATCATGAAGTCATGCTGCTGCGCAAGTTGCAGCAACTTGAACGCAACCTGCGGCGCAACATTCGTCGCGGTCGGATTGTGAAACACGGTGTTGATAAAGAACAGTTTCGGCTTGATGGTCTTGAGCAAATGCTCCGCAACCGCCACATCCGGCCCGCTCGCGAGGCGCGGAACACCAACAATCCTGACACCCTGCAGCTTGAGCAAACCGAACAGGTTGTAGTAGCCGGGGTCTTCCACGAACACGGTATCGCCCGGCTTCAGCATGAACCGGACAACCAGATCGAGCGCCTGACTCGCACCGCTCGTGGCAATGATGTTCGAGATATCCGCCTCAATGCCGACCACCGCAAGCCGCATCTGGATCTGGTGCCTCAGGCTCGCGTCACCATGCGGCATGGCGTAATCGATCACGCAGCTCGGGTCCGTCCGCATGACCTGGCGCACGGTCTGGGCAATCCCCTCGATGTCTCGCCACGCTTCGGGCACAAAGCCGCTGCTCAGCTTCAATGACTCGCCGGGATAGTTGAACTGCTGCAGGATCTGATGCGATTCTTCCTCGGCAAGACGAGGATCAGAACCGCCCGCCGCGTTGCCTTCGCCCCCCATGTGGTTCGCGACGTAGAAGCCCGAACCATGCTTCGGCACGATAAAACCCAGCGACGAAAGCCGGTCATACGCTTCGATCACCGGAAAGCGGCTGATCTGCTGGGTAGCCGCCAGCGCCCGGATGGACGGCAGTTTCACACCGGCCAGAAGCTGGCGCGAGCGGATCAGACCCGAAATACCGGTCACGAGCTGATCGGTCATAGGGACGCCACTGCGCAGGTCGATGACAAGGTCCATTACGTGATCTCTTGAAGTGTGCAGGGAAAATCACTGAACAGTGCGGCACAACTGTTCGCGACTGTACATTCCTAAGATTGAAGTTTAAATAAATAATGCAGTCAAGAGGCCGTCTCTCTGTGAGCGGCCGTGATGGGAGAGGGACATGCGTGAAATCCGGACCTTGGAGCAGGAACCCCATGATGCGCCAGCCTGCTGGCTCATCGATCGGCCTCACACCCTGACGGTTTGCAGGGGTACGGTGTGGCTGACCATTGAAGGCGAATCCGAAGATTGGTGGCTGCGGGAAGGCGAAACGCTTGAACTCGCGCCGCGTTCGAAGGTCTGGATCAGCACGTCTGAACCAAATAGCCGTTTCGTTTTGGCATCGGCACCGGTATTCTCGCCTACACGCAAATTTGCTTTCTACTGGCTGCTGATCCGTTTCGGCCAGCGCAGGACGCGGGCAATGTAAGCGGGGCGAGGCCGTCTTTGGCTCGCTTATCCAACCTTAGCCAACCGACAACGCCTTTAATTAAAGAACTTCGATGAACGACCGACATTCCTTCTCAGCAAATTCCGGCACACCGGACACGTTTAGCATCGCCTGTCCGACGGTCCTGCCGCTCTCTTCAATTCTTCCCGAAGAGCCTCTGCTGATGATGGGCGCCGGCCCCGTACCGATTCCCGACGCCGTGGCCAAAGCCAACGGTGTCGTGATCAACCATCTTGGTTCGACCATGGCGGCGGTCATCAGCCAGGTCAAGACGATGGCCCGGTATGTATTCCAGACCGAATCGAAATGGGTAATGGGTGTAGCGGGACCGGGCTCGGCTGCCATGGAAATGGCGATCACGAACCTCGCGTGGAAAGGCTCGCGCGTGCTGTGCATCTGCAACGGCTTTTTCAGCGAGCGCATGGCGGAGATGGCAAGGCGAACCGGCGCGGAAGTGGAGACGCTGAACATAGTCGACGGCACAGCGGCGGACACGCAGCAAGTGGCGGACGCTATCGACCGGTTTCGTCCGGAGATCGTGACGATCGTGCATGGCGAGACATCGAATACCGTCTGGAACCGCAGTCTCGAATCAATCTCCGCGGTCGCTCGCGCCGCCGGCGCGCTGGTGATTGTCGATGCGGTCTGCACGCTGAGCACCATGCCCCTGCCGATGGACGCCTGGGGTATCGACGCCGTGATTACCGGTGGCCAGAAAGGGCTGTCATCGATTCCCGGCGTCTCGCTGCTCGCGTTCTCCCAAGCGGCGTGGCAACGCATCATGTCGCGTCCCGTGCCGCCAACGCACTGGTGCCTCGATGCGGCGCTTGCCACGAACTTCTGGCATAACGCGTCCTACCATTACACCGCGCCGGTGTCGGGCGTGCTCGCGCTTCACGAAGCCCTGCGGCTCGTGTGCGCGGAAACGCTCGAGCGCCGGTTCGCGCGTCACCAGCGCTGTTCGAACGCGTTGCAGGCGGGCATCGAGGCGTTGTCGTTGAAGCTCTATGTGCCTAAGCCGAGCCGGCTGAATTCGGTTGTGGGCATTGCGTTGCCGCAGGGCATCAGCGGGTCGGACGTGTGCGCTCATATCTCGCGGCATCATCACGTAGAGATTGCAGGCTCGTTCGGCGCACCGATCGTACGGATCGGCCAGATGGGCGAGCAATGCCGCGAGCATCATCTCTTCAGGACCATCCACGCGCTTGGCCGGACCATGATCGACCTCGGCGTGCCGGTGGATCTTCCCTCAGGCGTGGCGGCGCTGGAGCGGTCGTTATCGGCGGCTTGATTGCGTGGGCACGCAGGCTCTGACGGTCAACCTGCCAGTGCTCTCGAACGTCGGCGGCTCAGCCACTGAACCGTCAGCAGCCCTACCACCATCACTGTCAGCGAGAGCATCGTGGTCATCGTGCCGAGCGCATAGATCACGGGCGTGGTGACCGAAGTCGTGAGCCCCTGCAATTCGAGCGGCAGCGTGTTCTGGTCGCCGATCGCCTGTGACGTGCGCGCGATCTCGTCCCACGACAGCGTGAAGCCGAACATCCCGACGCCAATCACCGATGGCCCGATGATCGGCAACACCACATGGCGAAAGCTCTGCCAAGGCGACGCGCCAAGATCGCGAGCCGCTTCTTCGTACGCCGGGTTAAAGCGGTTGAAGACAGCAAACATCACGAGCAGTCCGAAGGGTAGCGTCCACGTTAAATGGGCACCGAGCGCCGAGGTATAGAGGCCCATCGACGTGGTGTAGTTGTCGACGAACGATTGATAACCCCACGCGCCGGCAAGATACTTCACGCCGTTATCGAGCAGCCGGAATGTCAGCCCGATTCCCAGCGACACAATAATCGACGGCATGATCAGGCTCGCGACGGACACATAGAACACGGCTGTGTCGCCGCGAAAGCGCTTGCGAAACGCGAGGCCGGCCGCGACCGAGAACAGCACCGTCAACACCGTGACGACTGCGGCAAGGCGCACCGAGCGGCCGAACGCGGCCCAGATATCTATGTCGCCCACGCCTTGGCGCAACACGGCGAACCAGTGTAACGAAACACCGCGCATGGGAAACGTGAGACCGCCTTCCGGTCCCTGAAACGACAAGATGAAGATGGTGATGACCGGTCCATACAGGAACAACACGAACAGCCCGAACACCAGTGCAAGCCAGTAAAAACTGGCGGGACGCCGCTCACGGTGGTGCTTCAGACCTTGACGAATGGCTGCCATGTCAAAGCTCCTTGCGGATATCGACTACGCGCGTGAGCGCCCAGACAATCATCAGCACGACGGCCAGCAGGATGATCGCGTTGGCAGCAGCGGCAGGAAACTGGAGGTAGCCGGTCTGCACCTGAATAATCTTTCCGACCGATGCAATCTGCTGTCCGCCCATCACGCCGACCGTCAGGAAGTCGCCCATGACGATGGTGATGACGAAGATCGAGCCGATCACAATGCCCGTCTTCGACAATGGCAACACGACTTCACGGATCACCTGCCAGCCGCTCGCGCCGGCGTCGCGCGCGGCTTCGAGCAACGACCGGTCGATGCGCATCATGGCGTTGAATATCGGCACGATCATGAAGAACGTATAGAGATGCACGAACGCGAGCACCACCGAGAAATTGGAATACAGCAGCCACTCAAGCGGCTTGTCGATCATGTGCGATGAAAGCAGCGCCTGGTTCACGAGCCCGTTGCGGCCGAGCAGCGGTATCCACGAGATCATCCGGATCACGTTCGACGTCCAGAACGGAATGGTGCAGACGAGGAACAAGACCGTCTGCATACCCGATGAACGAATGTGAAACGACAGGAAATATGCGATCGTAAAACCGAGCACCAGCGTCACCGCCCAGACGATCGCGCAGAATTTGATCGTCGACCAATAGGTCTTGAAGGTCACGCAGACATCGGTCATCGACGAACAACCGTCGAAGATCGCCGCGTAGTTCTTGAACGTAAACGCGGGGATGATCTGGTATTCGTTGAAGTCCCAGAAACTCACGATCAGCGTGATGACCAGCGGCACGAGAAAGAACAGGATGAAGGTCAACGCAAGCGGCGTCGCCTGCAGCCAGGCAGCGGCGCGCCGGTGCTTGACGGTCGCTTTCAGCGGTTGGATGGGTAGCTCGATCGATGCCATCGCGAATTGCCTATTGGATAAACGGAAACCGACCGGCGTGCATCAAGTTCAGCAAGCCGGTCATGCGCGCTAAGCTGCGATGAACTCGTTCCACTTCTGGACCATATAGATGTTCTCGTCCATCACCGCGTTCCAGCACGCGATCGCCCCCGTGCGCTGGTTGTACGAACCGCCGTCCCGCACCGTGCCGACCTTTTCGAGCAATTGACCGTCGGGCGCCTTGATGTCCTGCGCGGCCGGTTTGCCTTCGATCCAGTAGTCCCATTCATAAGGCTGCATGTGGGTCTTGGCGGTATCAAGCACACCCGCGTAATAACCCTGGCGCATCAGGTAAGCGCCTGCCCAGCCGTCCTGGAACCAGTTGATGAACTCATAAGCGGCGTCAAGCTTGCGGCCTTGCAACGAACGCGGCAGGCCGAAGCCCGACGCCCATGACCGATACCCCTCCTTCAGCGGTTGAAATTTGCATGCAACGCCCGTCGTGCGGACCTTCGTGACGGCAGGTGACCACATCGACTGGATCACGACCTCGCCGGACGCCATCAGGTTAACGCTCTCGTTGAAGTCCTTCCAGAACGCACGGAACTGACCCGCACGCTTTGCCTCGATCAGGATCTTGATGGTCTGGTCGATCTCGGCCTTGGTCATGTTGCCCTTGTCGCCGTATTTCACATGACCCATCGCCTCGATCGCCATGGCTGAGTCCATGATGCCGATAGCGGGAATGTTCAGGAGTGCGGCACGTCCCTTGAATTCAGGGTTGAGCAACTCGGCCCAGCTGGTAACCGGGCGCTTGATCAGGTCAGGACGGATGCCCAGCGTATCGGCGTTATACGTGGTCGGGATCAGCGTCATCCATTCGGTGGGCGTCGCCGAGAACTCGGTCGAGCGGGCACCCGTCAGGAACATCACTTTCTTCGGGGCCGTGCCCTGGTCACCAATCTTCTTGCCGTCGACTTCACCGCGGGTGAGCACCGGCGTGATCTTGTCGGCGAGCTTGATCTTTCTTGCATCCATGCCGGCCAGCGTGCCGGCGGGAATCAGCTTCTTCAGCGAGAAATACTCGGTGTCGACAATATCGAATGAATTCGGCTGCGTGATGATGCGCTTGGCGACATCGTCA
Source organism: Caballeronia sp. LjRoot29 (assembly GCF_964252755.1). NCBI lineage: Bacteria > Pseudomonadati > Pseudomonadota > Betaproteobacteria > Burkholderiales > Burkholderiaceae > Caballeronia > Caballeronia sp. LjRoot29. Next base: position 6,287 of record NZ_CAXUPU020000023.1, read on the forward strand.
GTCGTCACCGGGATGTACTGGATCTGGATGCCGGTATCTTCCTGGAATTTCTTCGCGATGTCTGAACTCTGGTTCACCGCCGTGCCCAGGTAACGAAGCGTGATCTTTTCCTGCGCATGCACGTACGGAAACCCAGCAATGCCAGCCGCGGCGACCGCGCCCTTGAGCAGGGTGCGGCGTGACATGCCCTTCGGTTCGGTCGTCGCGGCGCTTGAGGACGAGTCACTCGTGCTGAGTTCGGACAGTTCTTTGTTACGCTCGGTCATGGCCATCTCCCTTGGTTGAAATTGTCGTTCGCTGCAACGTGCGGCGCAGAGCGCTCGCTTGGCGCCCTCTCATGCCGCCAATGCATGGGCGTCCTGTTCGTTCCACCAGACCACGACACGCGCATCGGGGCCCAGCCGCTGTGGGTCGTATTCGTTATCGGGAAGTAGTGAAACCAGGTCGGGTGAACCGTCGAGCGGTGCGAGCGTCATGCGCAAATGGGTCCCCTGGTATTCGGTTTCACGGACCGTGCACGGGATGCCGCCGATCCGGCTGAAGCCGCTTTCGTTCGTGGGTGACTGCACTGGTGTAAAGCCGTGCGGCGCAATCCGCAGATGATCGGCGCGCACGGTAAATGCGCGGCCGTTGGCGCCAAACACGTTATGTCCGCCGAGGAACCGCGCGACGAATTCCGTGCGCGGCCGGTTGAATACTTCGTAGGGCGAACCACTTTGTTCAATGCGTCCGTGACTCATGACAACGACCATATCCGCGAGCGCGAGCGCCTCTTCTTGCGAGTGCGTCACGTGCACAAATGTGATGCCCAGTTCCTTCTGCCAGCGCTTCAGTTCCGCGCGCATCTGTACGCGCAGGAACGGGTCGAGTGCGGACAAGGGTTCGTCAAGCAGCAGGCAGCGCGGCTCGTTCAACAGCGCGCGGGCGAGTGCGACACGTTGCTGCTGACCACCCGATAGCTGCGACGGCTTGCGTTGCGCATAGGCGCTCATCGCGACAAGTTCCAGCAGCTCGCCCGCCCGCTTCCGGCGTGCATCCTTGGCTACGCCGCGCATCTTCAGGCTGAACGCGACGTTATCGAGCGCGGACAAATGCGGGAACAACGCATAACTCTGGAAGACCATCGCAGTGCCGCGCTCGGCGGGTTGCGCGCGCGTGATATTACGCTGACCGATGAGGATGTCGCCGTCGCTAATGGATTCATGGCCGGCGATCATTCGCAATGTCGATGTCTTGCCGCAGCCCGACGGCCCGAGCAGGCAACAGTACTGGCCGCCGGGAATCCGGAGGTCGATCGAATCGACGGCGAGCGAGTCGCCGTATTGCTTCGATACATGCACGAGTTCGATATCGGCGGCCTCGGTCTTGAACACGGCGGCAGGCGCGGCAGAAGTGGACGGACTCATGGGTACGAACGCATGCAGGGCGTTTCCTCGATAAACCAAAGACGGGGCTAAGGACTCTCCAAGGCCCTGAATGCAAGACCTATGCCACTTTGTCCGCATATCGATTATTTGATCGCAAACCATCACGGCTGTTGAACGTAGACGATATGGCGTGTAAATTGCACACAATCCGAAATCAACCTGTCAGCGATCAAACCCGTTATTCCGCACAACCGCGGTGCGCCACGGGTCCGTCGCGGGGCGCGATCCCCCAAAAAGGTTCACGCGCGGCACGCTTGTCACTCAAGGCTTTTGCACATGGACACCATCCGCCACGCTCACGCGTCGCACGATCCTGCGTCTGGTCCTGCGTTCGGTCCGCTCGCCACGCACGACCGCTTTCCGTACCGGCCAATCACCGATACCGACGCGTTTCGGTGGCCGGGCGACACCGGCCTCGCTGTCTATCTCGGCTTCAACATCGAGCACTTTGCGTTCGGTGAGGGATTGGGTGCGGCCCTCGGCCCGGTCTCGCCACAGCCCGACGTGCTCAATTACAGCTGGCGCGAATACGGCAACCGCGTGGGCGTATGGCGCTGCATCGAACTCTTCGATCAGCTCGACCTGCCGTCGGGCACGCTGATCAATACATCGCTTTATGACCACTGTCCGGAGGTCATCGAAGCCTGTCTCGCGCGCGGCGACGAACTGATTGCGCACGGTCATACGAATGCGCATCGCCAGAGCGACCTGGACGAAGCCGGCGAGCGCGCGTTGTTGCTGCATTGCCGGGAACGTATCAGCGCCCATGCCGGCACGCCGCCCTCGGGCTGGCTCTCGCCATGGATCTCCGAATCGCGCGTCACGCCCGACCTGCTCGCGGAAACCGGCTACCGCTACACGCTCAACTGGTGCCACGACGACCGCCCGGTGCGCATGGCGACTCGCTCAGGTTCGTTGTGGTCCATCCCCTACCCGCAGGAACTCAACGACTTGCCGATGATGGTCGGCCGTCATCTCGACGCACGCGATTTCGCCGACATGATCATCGACCAGTTTGATGAAATGCTCGAACAGGCGAACCGCAGCCGCCATCCGCAGGCGCTCGTGATGGGCATTGCGCTGCATCCCTATCTCGTCGGACAGCCCTACAGGCTGCGTCATTTGCGTCGCGCACTGAAGCACATCGCCGACGCCCGCGCGAATGGCGAGGTTTGGATGACAACGCCCGGAGCAATCGCGCGCCACATGGACGAGATGGAACGCGAGGGTCTCGTCGGCACGTCGCAACTGGCTCTCCTTCCCGTAGAAAAATGACGCCGAAACCCGCATTGAAAGTGGCTGCAAAGCCCCGAAAGAAGCCCGTCCGCGAGTCAAACGCAGACACACCAGCAGCGCTGGACGCCGATGCACGCCTCTATCAGGCGATCTTCGATGGTGTGCTCAACCATCGGCTGACGCCCGGCACCAAACTTCCAGAGCCAGAGTTGTGCCAGTTGTTCGGCGTCGGCCGCGCGGTCGTGCGGCGCGTGCTGGAGAAGCTCGCCTACGACGGCATCGTCGCGCTGCGGCCGAACAAGGGCGCGGTCATCGCCGAGCCGACGGCCGAGGAGACACGCGAGATTTTCGAAGCACGCCGTTCGATGGAGCGCGTGCTGGTCGAGCTCGCGGTGCTGCGCGCGAGTGCTCAAGACATCAAGACGCTTCGCCGTCAGCTAGCCGATGAACACGAAGCCATGCATCGCTTCGACCAGCCCTCGTGGGCGCGCCTTGCAAGTGACTTTCATCTGCGCATCGCGGCGCTTGGCGGCAACTCGATCCTGCAACGCTACCTGACCGAACTGGTGTCGCGATGCTCGTTGATCGTGGGCGTCTACGAGCCGCCAGGCCACGCGCCCTGCGAGCACGAGGAACATGCGGCGATTGTCGATTGCATCGAGGCGCGCGATGCAGCCGGCGCAGTGACACGCATGGAAGCGCATCTGCGCGAACTGGAAGAACGCATCGAGACGTCACGCATGCTGGGCGAAAAGAGCCTTGGGCAACTGCTCGGCATGCGCTGAATCCGAACGTCAACCCTTGGTCCACTGATCTACGTCATCATGGAAATAGACTTCGAAGCCATCACCGAATATCAGCGATACAAGCTCATGGCGAGCCTGATCGTGCCGCGCCCGATCGCGCTGGTGACGACCGTGAGTGCGAGCGGCACGATCAACGCAGCCCCCTTCTCGATGTTCAACATGCTGGGCGAAGAGCCGCCCATCGTGATGATCAGCATCAACCGTCTCGACGATGGCTCGCTCAAGGACACGGCCGTGAATATCGTGCGCAGCCTTGAGTTCGTCGTGCATCTTTGCGACGAAGCGATGGCCGAAAAAATGCATCGGTGCGGGGAGCGTCTGCCGCCCGATGTCAGCGAACTCGAGAAGGTCGGCCTGACACCCGTGGCAAGCTCGCGAGTCGCGCCGCCACGAATCGCGGAGGCGCCGGTGGCATTCGAATGCACGTTGTGGGAAACGCTGGAAACCACGAGCCGTCAGATTTTCATCGGATGCGTTCACAGGCTGCATGCGCGCGATGAACTGATCGATACCGAAACGTGGCGCGTGCGGCTTCAGCACTACTTCCCCGTTGGCCGGTTCGGCGCGAGTGATTATGTGACCACCCGCGAGCGCTTCACGCTCGGCTGAACATCCCTCCCGGAGCACCCCATCCATGCACAACGCTACCCTTGCCACGTCCACTGAAGGCATGGTCACCAGCCCCCATGCACTCGCGAGCGAAGCGGGCCTCGAGGTACTGCGCGCGGGCGGCAACGCCATTGAAGCGGCCATTGCGATTGGCGCGGCGCTGAGCGTGACTTATCCGCATTTCACCGGTCTTGGCGGCGATGCGTTCTGGGTCATCGGCGACCGCGCGGGCATGCTGCGGACGTTATCGGGTATCGGGCAAGCGGCGCAGACATTGCCCGCGTTCTCCGCCGCGATCCCGTTGCGTGGGGGCGGTTCCACATTGACCACCGCTGCAGCGGTTGATACCTGGCATCAGGCCTATGCAATCAGCCAGGCAGCATGGGGCGGCCAACGCACGTGGTCGTCGCTGTTCGATCGCGCTATCGAGCATGCATCGGAGGGATTTCCGGTCACGCCATCGCAGAACTTCTGGCAGCAGTTTCGCGCGGGTGAATTGAGCGCAATGCCGGGCTTTTCAGCGATATTCGCGCCTGACGGTCATGCGCCTGCGATCGGCGAACGCTTTGTTCAACAGGCGCTTGCACGCAGTCTTGAACGCATCGCGACCTATGGCGCACGCGAATTCTATGAGGGCGAACTCGCCGAGCGTATTGCACGCGGCTTGCAGCAAGCCGGTTCACCGCTGACACACGGCGACCTCATCAAGACGCGCGCACGCGACGAAGCACCGCTGCGCGTGGCGTATCGCGGTGGAGAACTCGTGAGCCTGCAACCACCTACGCAAGGCGTCACCACGCTGCAGATCATGGGTATGCTGGCCCGCTTCGATCTGTCGTCCATCGCCGAAGGTAGCGCCGACTACTATCATTTGCTGGTGGAGGCAGTGAAATGCGCGTTCGTCGATCGGGACCGATGGGTCTCCGACCCGGAGTTCAACCGCGTTCCCGTCAGCGACATGCTCTCGACCAGCACGCTCGACGCTCACGCGCGCTCGATCAATCTTCAGCAAGCGCGTGCGTGGCCGCATATATTCCGTCCCGGCGATACGGTGTTCATCGGTGCATCGGACGCACACGGCCGCAGCGTCAGTCTGCTGCAGACGGTCTACTTCGATTGGGGCAGCGGCGTGGTCGCTGGGGACACCGGCATTCTCTGGCACAACCGCGGCGCGTCGTTCAGCGTTGACCCTTCGCATCACAATGCCGTAAAGCCCGGCAAGCGGCCGTTCCATACGCTCAACCCGGGCATGTATCTGAAGGATGGACGGCCGCATCTGGTGTTCGGCACGCAGGGCGCGGACGGTCAGCCCCAAACACTGGCAGCGGTGTTGACGCGGCTGATTGACTACGGGATGGACCCGTTGAGCGCGCTGGGCCGCCCGCGTTTCCTGCTCGGCAAGACCTTCTCGGACACCCGCGATGCGCTGAAGCTGGAGGAAAACGCCGGTGCCGACGTGTTCGCCGCATTAGCGGCGCGCGGGCATGAGGTGAGCGCGATTGCAGCGCAGAGTCCGCTTGCGGGTCATCCGGGCGTGATCCGGATTGAATCGGATGGTGCAATGTCCGGCGCGCATGATCCGCGTAGCGACGGCCAGGCCATGGGACTTTAAACACTCGACACGCACCGCATGCCATTCATGGTCGAGCCGGCATGATGCTCGGCAACGATCGTGCGATCAAGGTGACCCACATGGCCGGCGAGCAAGTGTATGAGCGCACCACCTCGGGCGATGACTTCCGCTATCCCGCGGCTGCGTAGCTGCATGTAGCATGGGGGCGATTGGCTAATTCAGGCCGCTCGCCCCCGTCTTCCCTCCTGATCACACGCCGCTGTCCACGCGCACCCCTGCCGCACGCATTGGGTCTGAAACAACAGCGCTCTCCTTGGGCAGCGCCCATTCCAGCCAGCGGGTGCGCTGCAGGACCACCAGCGCGAACGCGATAGCCGACAGCCCGCCGAAGGTGGCGAACCCCATCTGATAGCTGCCGGTGCTTTCCTTGGCCATCCCCATGATCACCGGCAGATAGAACCCGCCAATCCCGCCCGCCGCGCCGATAATGCCGGACATCAGCCCGGTCTTGCCCTTCCAGCGTTGCGGCACCAGTTGAAACGTCGCACCATTGCCGAGACCGAAGCACAAGTAGGTCACGACCAGCAGCGCGATCCCGGCGGGCAACGGCGGCATCCACGCCGCGAACATGAAGTCGCACACCGAGATAGCGGCGAGCAGCAGGACAAGCGCACGCACGCCGGAAATCCGGTCCGCGATCAGGCCGCCGATCGGACGCACCAGCGCACCCGTGAAAGCGAGCAACGACATGAAGAGACCCGCCTCAAGTTTCGGCAACTGATACAGCGAAATCAGCAGCGTGGTTACGTAGGATGACATACCAACGAAGCCACCGAACGTGATGCTATAGACCAGCATCACGATCCACGTATCCCCTTCCACCAGCACGCTGCGGTAGTGTTTTGGCAATACTGCAATAGCCAGTAGCGCGCCCAGCACCGGAAGCAGCAGCACACCCGTTTTGCCCGCACCGAAAACACCCCAATGCACAGCAAGCACGAGCGCAACGAGTCCGCCCAGCGTCACGCAGAAGCTAAGGAACGCTTGCGGTGCGCTGCCTGACTTGGGCCCCAGATCCTTCGCCCAAAAAAAGATTGCTGTGGCCGCCAACGCCAGCAAAGGCAACGCAGCGCCCGTCGCTTTCGCCCAGCCGAAATGGTCGGCCAGGCCGGGGAACATGAAGCCGTCGAGCACCGCGCCGATGTTGCCTGCGGCGGCGAGCCCGAGCACGAGACCTTGCACCTTGGGCGGATAGTTGCTTCCGGCCATCGGTAGCGCAACGGCGAAGCTTGCACCACCCACGCCAAGAAACACGCCGAGCACAAGCAGCAACGTATAGGACGGCGCGGACGGCAGTAACAGCAGGACGACCGACGGCAAAGCCGACAGCGCGATGCCCATCAACGCGATCCGCCGGCCATCGTGGGCCTGATAAAGATTGCCGAGCGTCACTCGCAGGATGGCCGCGCCCAGCACCGGAACCGCGACCAGGAAGCCGAGTTCGGCCGGCGACATCGCAATGTCTTTGTGGATGAACGGCGCGAGCGGGCCGAACATCACCCACACGGTGAAACCGGTATCGAAGTAGAGGAAGCACGCAAGCAACGCGCGCCAGTTACCGCTCGATAGCGAATTCAGCAGGTTTTTCATGGGTCTCTCTCTCGGGGCGAAGGCTATTGAAAAGCGCGATCAGCACTGACGTGCGGACCTTGTGGATGAACGCTGCGTTGAGGCGACGCCTCGCTGGCGCTACGCGTGTTGACGACGCTGTGAATCAGTTGGTCCATCTCCTTGATGATGTCGGCGAGGACCGTGGTGATCACCGCGAATTCACGGCCGAATTGCCCCGCACGCGCGGCTGCAATGCGCGCATTGAGGGCCACGATATTGGCCTGCATGGAGATGCTTCCAAGTTGCTCGGCAATGTCACGCTCACGCTTGAGCGACGCCGTCTCGATGCTGCGCATCTCGTGTTGATACGCGAGCGTTATGTCCTGCAGGAGCTCGAGCAGCGGCGTGGCCTGGGCAACGAGTGCATCAGTCTTCTCGCGGCCGTCCGCCAGGCCCGACACGAGACAGGACACCGCCTGATTCGCTTGCTCGATAAAGCACTGGATCCTCTCGTGTGCGTTGCGCGCGCCGAAATAAAGCTGATGCAGGGCTTCCGAAAAAACGCCTGTCAACGGACCATCGCCGCTCACCAGGCCGGTGTGCGTCTGCGCAAACGTGCCCAGGCAGTCCTTCACCACCATCAGCGCGGAGGTGTCCCCGTGTGATGCGAGCAGCACATGCAAAACGATGCGTTGCGAGAGCATCCGTTGCCTGCCGGACAGATTGATAAGCTCTCCGATCGTCTGCGCTGAGACTTCTTGCCGGTTGGCATGGGTCCACTGTTTCATGATTAAGGCCAATGTCCTGAGACCGTTTGCCTGCTCATCCGATCACAAGACGTGAACCAGGATGAGACTCGCGATGGTTGATCGAACGCGCAAAAAAAAAGCGCCCCGAGCAGCAACCGCACCCCGATTGCTCGGTCGCACAGTTGACGCTCGGGACGCCGTTGTCCCTGCCGGCCGCTACACGCGAGCGGCCGAAAAATGGTTGATACGCTGAGGCCGCCATTGGCCCCCGGTCCGTACTAATGCAATAGCCGTGCCAAAATCCGCGTGGCGCGGGTCAGCAGGGTTCTCGTCTGGCGGGTTCCAGCATTGCGCAAAGCCGCCATTGATACGCCCAGCAGGGCTCAGACAACCAACGACGTGTTACCCGGCCGCAACATTCAATGAAAGTCCAAAGGGTCGTCGCCCCGCGCTTGATAGTGTGTCGCGCGCTGCGAAATGCGGATTTGCGATCAGAGTTGGTGCGACGCGATGGTGCACTGCACTGTGCCTGTGCGCCATGCCGAGCCACAATGAGGGGTCGTACGCTACTGGCGCGATGCGCATCGGCTGAGGGCGGTCATCCGGACCGACGACGTCCGGCCTTCTCCACGGGAACAAAAAAAGGCACCCGAAGGTGCCTTGAAAGTGAATCAGGTTATTGTTTTTGCTCTCTCTCGCACCGGTCCCAAATGCCGACGGCGCCTCAATAAGCGAATTGAAGCCATACAGTGGTGACTTGGAGATGCTCCGATACGTGAGGGTACTAACGGCACGAATTAGTCAAACTTGAGGGGACTAGGGAATCTACTAGCTGCAACGAACCAGACAAGCATCGGAATGAATGTTTCCGTTGCTTGAGAACTGCGAGAAGCATGAAAGGGTAGCCGTCAATGTGCCTGGACCAAGCACTCCATTGCCCGAAAGCAATCAACGGTCCTTTCAGGTTACCTAAAAGAGAATTCCCCGCGACATGCGGTCTACCACCACCACATGATTCGCCCGGTTCACGAACTATCCACCCCAAGCCTGCGCCTGAATAATATGTCGCACCGTGACATATATCGACCGCAAACCGCGCTGTAGCAGCGTGAATATATGTCATAATCCCATACTTTTTGACAATGCGTTTGGCAGGAGACGCTGCCTGACGGTGAAGACGGCCAATGCACGGCCGCCCGCTCACACTATTTCAGGCTTATGCTCCGAACCGCTCTTGCACGCTGGCTTCTCAGCTTCTCTCCTTCACCCGTCGCACTTGGTTGGCCCGAACGATTCAGGTCGTGTCTCGGCGCCCTGCTCGGCATCTCCTTCACTGCGGGGGTGATGCATGTTTTCCTGGGCGACCACGCGTTTATCCCGCTGCTGGTCGCGCCGATGGGCGCCTCCGCGGTGCTGCTGTTCGCGGTGCCCGCGAGCCCTCTCGCACAGCCCTGGTCGATCATCGGCGGCAATCTGGTTTCCGCGATTGTCGGCGTGGCGTGTGCGACCTGGATCACGAATCCGATCGACGCCGCGCCCATCGCAGTGGCACTCTCGATTGGCGCAATGTTCGTGTTCAGGTGCGTGCATCCTCCCTCCGGCGCAGTCGCGCTCACTGCCGTGCTCGGCGGACCGGCAGTGCATGCCCTTGGATTCGGATTCGTCATTGCACCGATAGCGGCACAGTCATTCTCACTATTAGCGGTCGCGATCGCGTTCCACGCGGCGACGGGGCATCGTTATCCCCACGCGGCGCGCCCGCTCAAGGAATCAGGCGCCCGCGCACCAGCGGCCAGTCCGGGATTCACACGGGAAGACCTGAAGGAAGTGCTCGGCCGTCGCAACGAATTACTCGATATCGCCCCAGGCGATCTCGAGTCGCTGCTGCTGGAAATACAACTGCAATCGTACGTGCGCGGCTTCAGCGGATTGAGCTGCGCGGAAATCATGTCGAACCCTGTCGTTACAGTCACATCCACAACAACGATTGCAACGGCCGCCTCCATGCTCCGGCGTCATGGCATCAAGGCGTTGCCTGTTATCGATGATCAGGCGTTCGTGATTGGCATCATCACGCCGGCCGATATAGCGAGAAATACGGCGGCCGGAAAACTTCGCGGGCTGGCGACGTTCATCGAACAATTGTCCGCTGCGCCCGGTTCTGCGCCAACGGTAGCGTCCATCATGACGACCGACGTGTCCACGGTCAGCGTCACCACGTCGATCGCGAAGCTCGTGCCCCTATTCGCCGCTTATGGCCATCACCATATTCCGGTGCTCGATCCTCAAGAGAAACTCGCCGGCATGATCACCCAGGCTGACTTGATACTCGGTCTTTATCGACAAACACACGCATAGCCGCAGCGAGAATCGCTTGAACGTTTGCCAGCAATCCTCGCAGTTCAGCGCCAACATATATATCATCATGTGATACATTGTTAGTTTAGATTCCTGACTGGACGCTCCCCCAATGAAAGAAACTTCTCGCGCACTCAGCAAAGAGAACTTTGAACAGCTGTCCGAATTTCGTTACCAGATGCGGCGGTTCGAGCGGTTCTCCGAGCAGGCCGCTCAGGACGAAGGCGTTACGCCGCTGCAGTATTTGCTGTTGTTGCATATCAAGGGTTATCCGGACCGGGACTGGGCAACTGTCGGCGAACTCGCGGAGCGACTTCAGGCGCAACACCACGGAGTTGTCGCGCTTGTTTCGCGGTGCGAAGCGCTGGGTCTGGTCAAGAGAAAGCCTAGCGAAATCGACCGTCGGCAAGTCGAGATTCATCTGCTGAAACCCGGAGAAAAGATTCTCTCGCGGCTAGCCGAATTGCATCGGGCAGAACTGAAGTCGCTCGCAGGGACCTTCCGCGTTCCGCAGATCGATCTTTGAGTTGGTGAATGCCAACGCAACCCAAACCAATCTGAGTTGATGAGGAGTCAAGGTGCACGAAAACGCTTCACGAGGTGATTTTGCGGCGAATGCCCATCTGTTGCGCATCACAGCCATTGCCGTAGTAATCGGCGCGTTGAGCACGGTCACGGCCTATGTGCTGCTCCACCTGATCAACCTTTTCACCAACCTTTTCTTCTTCCAGTCGATGTCGTTCGACAGCCGCTCGCCTGCGGGAAATACGCTCGGTCTCTGGGTAATCGCGATTCCCGTCATCGGCGGACTGGTGATTGGACTGATCGCGCGCTATGGCAGCGAGGCCATCCGCGGACACGGCATTCCGGAAGCGATCGAAGCCATCCTGTTTGGCAAGAGCAAGATGTCGCCGAAGGTCGCGGTGCTCAAGCCGCTTTCCTCGGCTATTGCAATTGGCAGCGGCGGCCCGTTCGGTGCAGAAGGGCCAATCATCATGACGGGCGGCGCGCTGGGATCTCTGCTCGCACAATATTTCCACCTGACCGCGGGTGAGCGCAAGACGCTGCTCGTCGCTGGCGCGGTAGCCGGAATGACGGCGGTGTTCGGCACGCCTGTTGCGGCAGTCCTGCTCGCGGTCGAACTGTTGCTGTTCGAATTGCGTCCACGTAGCCTGCTCCCCGTTGCTGTCGCGTGCGCGGTGGCAGGTTTCACGCGCCCTCTTCTGATCGGCAGCGGCGCCCTCTTCCCATTGCAAACCATTCCACTGGGTCCGCTCGGGCTCATTTCGTGCCTGGTCGCAGGTCTTGCTGCCGGCGCCATGTCGTGGGGTTTGTCATCGGCGCTGTACAAGGTCGAGGACCTCTTCGGCAAATTACCGATTCACTGGATGTGGTGGCCGGCGCTTGGCGGCATTGCAGTCGGCATCGGCGGCTATTTCGAGCCACGGGCGCTCGGCGTAGGTTATGACGTCATCGGCGATCTGCTGCACAACCATCTTGCGATAAGCGTCGTGGCGGCCTTGATACTCGTGAAGGCGATCATCTGGGTCATCGCGCTCGGCTCCGGCACATCTGGTGGCGTACTCGCTCCGCTGCTGATGATGGGCGCGGCCATGGGAACCATCGTCGGACCGTACTTGCCAGGCGGGGAGCCCGCAGTGTGGCCGCTGGTATTCATGGCGGCCACGCTCGGCGGGATGATGCGCGCACCGATCATGGCGACCGTGTTCGCGTTCGAACTCACCCATGACGCCAATGTGCTCTTGCCCCTGCTCATGGCTTCGGCTGTCGCATACGGATTCACCGTGCTGATGATGCGGCGTTCCATCCTGACCGAGAAAATCGCGCGCCGCGGTTATCACATCTATCGTGAGTACGGCATCGATCCGCTAGAACGCCATTTTGTCGAAGAAGTAATGACGCGCAAGGTTGAGACGATAGATGCGAATATGCCGGTCGCCGAGGTGCTGGCGAAGTACTTTGGTGAAAAGCAAATCCATCGCGCGTTTCCCGTGACACAGGACGGCGCGCTGATAGGCATGATCGAGCGTGACGGATTCATCGCGCGAAGCGGCAATCCAGCTATCCGGGTCATGAGCGACTTGTTCGGAGCAAACACACCAATCATGGCGTTGCCCGGGGAAACCTGCCGGATCGTGTCCAACCGGCTCGCAGTGCATGGACTCGAGCGCCTGCCCGTCGTGTCGGATGCGCAATCGCGACGGCTGGTGGGCTTGATAAGCCGCAGCGATCTGGTGAAACCATCGCTCGCGTTCTTCGAGGAAGAAGAGCGGCGGGAGATGTTCCGGCGCTCTCCCCTGCACCACCTGAAGAAACGGTTTGCACCGGTTCTCGGTCATAAAGACGACGCATAAAGACGATACGACTCGGAAGCATTCCTAAGTTTCCCGGCAATCGGAATGGCTACAGATGCAAGCGAATTTTCGCCGCAAAGGCGCGAATGACTTCCTCATTGCGCGATAGAAACATCCACTGACCAACGCGGGTCGGGACAACCAGTCCCGCGTCGATCAATGCGGCAACGTGCACCGACACAGCCGATTGAGAAAGCCCGCTGCGCGCGTGGATTGCGTTTGACGGAATCCCGCAACCAAGATCGGCGTGTCCTTGCACAAAGTATTTGTCCGGCGTCTTTAGCCACGTGAGGATCTCGCGCCGGAACGGATTGGCGAGCGGCTTATAAATTAAATTCTCGTCAGCCATAGATTTCGACCAGGACCACGATAGAAGCTGAACAAACAGGCGAGAGTCAAATCGCAGTTGTGACACCTGCCACAGGACCTCAAGTCTAATCAGCCGGCACGGGAGAGAAGCACGTGGATGCCGCGATCCCGGGCCAATCAATGTGAATTTTGGGCCATAGGCGAGCCGGAGTAGCCAACGCAGTAACGTGATACGTTTTGCATCGTCGCTTCCGGAAAGTCGACATCTCCGCCTTGTTCCCCGCACGCAAAAGACTTTTGCCGGCTAGCTCATCCTTCTTTTCGGGCTATTGCGTTAATCTGCCTTATCGCTCGTCAATACCGGTTAGGAGGCATGTGCAGCCCGACAAGATCTTCGTTCGTGACGCCCGCCTCTTTACCTCAGCAGGCGTGACGGCTGGTATCGATCTGTGCCTGTCGCTGGTTGCGGAAGACTGGGGACACGAGTTGGCGGTGCATGTTGCAAAACGCCTTGTCGTCTATATTCAGCGAGAAGGCGGCCAGTCTCAGTACAGCCCGTATATTGGTGCAGGAAGGGATGAAGATCCGATTATCCGCAAGGTGCACCGCTACGTGACCGAGCATATAACCGACGCGCTTTCGATCGAACAGCTCGCGGGCGCGGTTGCCGCGAGCCGAAGGACCTTCTCAAGAATATTTTCGAAGTACGCGAAGGTGACACCGTCGGTGTTTGTCGAGAAGGTTCGCGTCGACGGCGCGAGAAAGCTGCTCGAAGACAGATGCGCCGCTGAAGACAGTTGCATTCAAATGTGGCTTCCGTAGTGCCACGCATATGCGCACAACCTTCTCCCGGCGACTGGACGTCACGCCAAAACAATATCGGCAACGATTCCGCGGCGAGGCAGGCAAGCAGCCACGGACCAGTAACAGCGCGCCCAGGCAGATTGCTTTTCAAGGGCGGCCTGCTGCGTCGACCGGAGTTAGCGTTTTGATCCCTTACTCCAGTCCCGTGCAACAGGGAGTGTTGTTAATAACGTGGACTCCGAACCATCCCTTCCGGACCTTCTTGAACCAGGCTTGTCGCTCATCTTTTGCGGCATCAATCCGGGTATGCGTGCGGCATCGACAGGTCATCACTTCGCGGGTCGAGGCAACCGGTTCTGGCGGGTCATGCATCTTGCGGGTTTTACGCCTGAACAGATTCGTCCCGAAGACGATTACACCGTTCTTCGATACGGCTGCGGTCTCACAACGGTAGTGCCGCGACCAACCGCGCAGGCGGCAGAGCTATCGCGATTGGAAATTGAACTCGCCGGCGATGCTTTTCGACGCAAGATCGAGCAGTACGCACCGCGCCACATCGCGTTCCTTGGAAAGATGGCGCTCGCGGCGATCTCCGGCACGCGCAATATCGAATGGGGGCTGCAATCCAATGTATTTGGCGGCGCACACGCATGGGTCTTGCCGAACCCGAGCGGACTGAACAGGGCGTTCGATCTCGATGCGCTGGTGGCAGCCTATCGGGAAGTTCGCTTGGCTGTAGCGTCCATGCCCTGAAGGTGCGCGTTCTTGCGTAGTGTCTCGGTAATGAATTCCACGAAGGCCCGAATCTTGCCGCTGGTGCTTCGCCGCTCTACATGCAACAGGCTGACCGGCGTCGACTCGGGCTCGAATGCGTTCAGGATAGTCTGGAGCATGCCATCGAGGTCAGGGGCCGCCTGATACGACAGGAATTGGGTTATGCCCACGCCATCGACGGCCGCAAGAATGGCCGCGGGACCCGGGTCGACGATCATCCGCGGCCGAAGCCTCACAGGCAACCTCGCACCGTTCTCGTTGATATCGCTGGCCAAACAGGACCGGCGCAGAAATGGTCAACGTGCCCACGGGATTGAGTTGGTCAGCCGTAATGGTGGCTTCTGCATCGGTGATGGCATCCAACACTTTCCTGCAGGCTTCAAGATAAGTCATGCCTGCGTCGGTTCGTGGCGGGCGCGGCGGAATATCCCACGCTGGACGGCGCGGCGTCGTACGACCGCGAGCGCGGAAGTCCGAACGGCATCCTCTCGCTGCTCGGGGTCAGCCCAACGGAAACGCAGGCGCAATCCGGCTCGGGTGCTACGCCGCTGGGCGTGGCGCCGTTGCCGGGGTCCAAGGGTTCGCCGGCTTACAACCTCTATCAAGCAGGTGCCGATGCATCCTGGGAACTCGATATCTGGGGCCGCAATCACCGCGGTGTCGAAGCCGCCTCCGCCCTCGCGGACGCTTCATATGAAGACCGGAACGCAGTCTTGTTGTCTGTGCGCGCGGAACTCGCGAGAGACTATATCGAGTTGCGTGACATGCAATCATTACTTCGGATCGCGAATCAAAATCTCGATATCGCTCGCAATACCGCGAAACTCACGCAGGTACGCGAGCATGAAGGCGTAACGACGGACCTGGACGTCGCCAACGCTTCAGCGCAGGTGGAGTCCATCGAAAGTCTGATTCCGACGCTGGAATCGCGCAGCGAGACCACGATCAATGCGATAGGCGTATTGCTCGCCGAGGAGCCCGGCGCGCTTCGTCAAACGCTCGGCGAGCCGCATGACGTGCCTGGGCTGCCTGCGCAGGTGCCTATCGGCTTTCCGTCGGAACTAATGCAGCGCAGACCCGATATCAGGCGAGCCGAAGCGCAACTGCATGCGGCCACGGCGTCGATCGGCATGGCAAAGGCCGACTTTTACCCGCGCATATCGTTGAATGGCAGTGCGGGATTCCAGACGCTTCAGTTCTCCAGTCTCGCCAACTGGGCGTCGGGACAGTTCGTTGTCGGCCCCTCGATTACTATGCCGATCTTCGAGGGTGGGCGCCTCAAGGGGACGCCCCATTAGCGCGAGGCGCAACAGCAGGAGGCCACCATCGTCTATCAGCACACCGTACTGGAAGCATGGCGCGAAGTGGACGATGCACTTGTTGTCTACGACGCCGAGCAGCGCCGACGCGAATCTCATCACGCTCTGCAAGGCGCTCGGCGGCGGCTGGGAATCGACTTACGAGCATGGAACCGTCTCGCGTTGACGGGGGCATTGAAGCCCCCGGCAAGCGCACTACTGCTGCGGCAAAGCGTACGCAATGATGTAGTCGCCAAGCTTCGTACCAAACGAGCCATGTCCGCCCGCCGCGATCACAACATACTGACGGCCGTTGATCGAATAGCTCATCGGCGTGGCTTGACCGCCTGCGGGCAGGCGGGCCTCCCAGACCTGCTTGCCGTTGTTCACATCGAATGCGCGGATGTAGTTGTCCGCCGTCGCGCCAATGAACGCCACGCCGCCCGCAGTGACGATCGGACCGCCCAGCATCGGCATGCCCATCTTGAACGGCAGTGGAATTGGCGAACTGTCGCGCACCGTGCCAATACGCTTCTTCCACACGATCTCATTGGTCTTCAGATCGATTGCAGAGATATAGCCCCATGCCGGCTGCTTGCATGGCAAGCCCAACGGCGAGAGGAACGCGTTGATCGTGACGCCGTACGGCACGCCGTATTGCGGCTGGATGCCCGACTCCGTGCCGCTGCCCTTCGCGCCCGGCACCGGCTCCATCGGGTTGCCCGGGCCGCGCGGAATCAGACGCGAGACGAACGGCAACGCGATCGGGTTCGCCACCGCGATCTGGCGGTCGGTGTCCACAGCGATACCACCCCACTCGAACATGCCCAGGTTGCCGGGGAACACGAGCGTGCCCTGCAGCGACGGCGGCGTGAACGTCCCTTCGTAACGCAGCTTGTGGAACATCACGCGGCACACGAGCTGGTCGTACATCGTCGCGCCCCACATGTCGGCATCGGTCAGGTTTTTCGATGGACGATAGGTGAGCTGCGAGAACGGTTGCGTCGGCATGACGTGGTCGCCCGGCGCAGCGCCTTGCGGCACCGGCGTTTCGGGCGCCGGTACGACAGGCACACCGGTGCGGCGATCGAGCACGAACAGGTTGCCGGTCTTGGCCGGCGCGTAGACGACCGGCACGGTCTTGCCGTCCTTGTCGGTGATGTCAGCAACCGTGGGTTGCGACGGCTGGTCCATGTCCCACAGATCGTGGTGCGCGGTCTGGTAGAACCACGCGAGTTCGCCAGTCGAGGCATGAAGTGCAAGCAGGCCACTCGCGTAACGCTCTTGCTCCGGCGTACGGTTGCCGCCCCAGATATCGGGTGTGGTCACACCCATCGGCAGATAGACAATGTCGAGCTTTGCATCGTAAGCGGCGGGTGCCCACGAGTTCGGCGAATTCCACGTGTAATGCTCGCCCGAGCCCGGAATGTGATTCGGATCCTTCGCGCCCGGATCGAACGCCCAGAGCAACTGGCCTGTGCGCACGTCGAAGCCACGGATGACACCCGACGGCTCGCGGCTCGAGAAGTTGTCCTCGACCGAACCCGCCACGATGATCACCTTGCTGGTGATGATCGATGGCGACGTGGGCTCGTACATACCGGGCGTCGTGACTGGCTGGGCGTGTTGAAGGTCGAGGTCGCCGTTGCTGCCGAAACCCGCGCAACGTTGGCCCGTCAACGCGTCGAGCGCATAGAGGTGGCCATCGTTGACCGGCAGGAAGATGCGGCGGGTGCAGGCAGCCGTCGCAGCGGTTCCCGAGGTGTCTGCGGCCGGGGCGGCATCGCTCGCCGGCGTTGCGGCGGCTACGCCGGCTTCAGAGGCCGTGGCGGGTGCAACGGCCGTGGCACTGGCCGAAAGATCGACGTACGACACGCCACGGCAAGTCACGTGCTGGAACGACGGATCGGCCTTCAGTTGCGGATCGAACTTCCACTTGAGCGCGCCCGTTTTCGCGTCGAGCGCAAACAGGATCTGATGCGGCGAGCACAGATAAAGCAAGTCGCCAATCTTGATTGGCGTGACTTCGTTGGTGATCTCGACAGGGTCGTTGGGCCCCTTCATGTCACCTGTTCGAAAGGTCCAGGCCACCTGGAGATTCTTCGCATTCTCAGGCGTGATCTGCTGCAGTGGCGAGTATCGAGTGCCTTCCTGGGTACGGCCATAGGCAGGCCAGTCCGCAGGGTCGATCCCGGTACTGTTGCCGCTCGTGGCCGTGGCAGCATTCAGCGTACCGTTGACCTGCTGCGGGTCATTGAAGCTCGCGTATACGAGCACGCCCGCCCATGCCACGAGCGCAATGACGAGTGACGCTACACCCAGCTTGCGATCGCCCGCCAGCCGCCAGCTAATGAGCAGCAGCAACCACACGCCGAAGATGACAAGCACACCGGAGCGCGGCGCGAGTGCCCAGAAGTCGGGACCTGACTCAAAGAGGGCCCAGATCGCCGTGCCGATCAGCACAAGCGCATAGAGCAGAAGCGCGGCGGGACTGCGCCGCCAGAGCAGCCATGCCACGACCAACAGCACGACGCCTGTGATGACGTAGTACGCCGAGCCGCCCACCGCGAGCAGCCAGGCGCCGCCAATGAGCAGATAGAGCGCAGTCAGTACCGTAAAGAGCAACGTGATAACGCCGATCACACCCCGCGAATTCGACTGACTGGTCATTGATCTCGTCCCTTTTGAGTGGATACCGCCTGCCAGTGGTACCGACGCCGAATTCACAGGCCGGAGCACGGGAAAAAGCATATCAGAACGCCTGCATCATCTCAGCGTACCCGCGGCCTTGCAACTCGCCCGCTAAGGACGAATCATGCCGTCGCGATCGCCTAGCACGCGCCGTTCCTCCTGCAATTTACATAGGCCATGATTCGGCAGAGGAATGTGCGCGCAACTAGGTTATAGGTCGTTCAGAGTGCATAAGGCAAGGGTTGACCAGCAGAGTCGTGCAAAGCGTCCTAGGGGGATCGAGGATATAACTGATCACAGGCCAGTTCGCGGCTCATAAGGCTTGCCGGGATGGTTCTGAATCGCGGCGAACTGTTGCTTGAGCAGCGAACTCACAGCCGTCTTCTGGCTGTTGTCCAACGCTTCGTAGAAAGTGATCCACGCATTGGCTGACTGTTCGCGTGCCTGGGCATCCTCCTTTTCCACCTTGAGGTTCGCTGCATGAATGGCACGCAGGTCGAGAATCTGCGTTTGCTGCGCCGCCTGAAACTGTTGCTGAAGTTGATCCTCATTCATCCGTGCGCTGAGATGGCTTTGACGCATGGTGTCCATTGCAACGTCATAAGCCGTTTGCTGTGTGGTACTAAGGTTCAATTGTGGCTGCAAGGATTTCATCTCTTCAATGAAATGATTCCCGGCTGGCGCGGCGAGCGTGCCGGCCTGGGCCGATCCAAATGTCACGGCGAGCGCCGCAGCGGCTGCGATGAGAATCCGCGTTGTTTTTGCCAGCATGATGCTTCTCCTTATGTTTGGTCGTTGGGTTGGACCGGCAATGCTTGCTGCCGAATCCATAGGACAGAATCGTAACGACCAACAATCAGAGAAGAATGAGAAGCACACGCCTTGGAATATGCCGTTGGCACTACTTGCGCCTGGGCGCCATGTAACCCAGATAAGCGATGATCGCATCGAGGTCAGGATCGCTAATGAGGTCCTTGTTGAAGCCTGGCATCTTCATGCCGGACCATTCCCGGATTGATTTCGGATCGCGGATATAGGCCCTTAGCGCCCACGGCTGGAAGTACTCGGTCGGATTATGCGGAAGGTTCAAATCAGGACCGACCAATGCATCGCCCGCGCCGTTCATGCGATGACAAACCATGCACTGCGTGGCAAAGAGCGCCTGTCCGCGGCGAACAGGCGAGTTCGCCGGCACGTCTTTATCCACGGCGAGTTGCGGCCATTTTGCCGCGCGCGATGTCACCACGCGGATGGCATTGACCTGATACGGCCACTGTTCGCTCATCACACCCGACGCGCCCGGATTGATCCATACGAGATAGAACGGACCCACATCGGTTCCCTTCGACGTCCGCGGCCAAGGCTTATCGTGCGATTCGATAGCAAGCCATGGCGTCGCGCCGTGACCGCCGTCGCCACGCACAAGCGCGGCAGGCAAATTCGTGATGAAGCCATCGGTTGCGGTGATCTGCAGTTCGGAATCCGCGGGCAACGTTCGCACGCCGGGCAGCGATCGCAATGGCACGGCGCGGTAAGTCATCATGCGATGGAAGGTGACATCGTCCAGGACTTGGATCGTCGCGGCATCGGGCATGGCGAGCAGGGCTTCAGTCGTGAGCGTAGCGGGCTTATCTGTATCGATTACTAACGTTGCAGCCGTGCAAGGAAAAGCGAAGAAGAGCAGCAACATCGCCTGTACTAATGCGACCTTACTCAGCGATATCGTCATTGCGAAGGCTCACAAAAATCAACACCAATGCAAAGGTCGTAAAGAACCGGAACGCGCTTTCCTCTCCGTTCCATGTCGTCGACATCCACATGTCGAACCATTCGCCGCCAATCGACATGAACGAAACCTGCCACGTGAGGAAGCCGAGCGTGAGCCCTGCAATCGCCATCCGTTTCGCGCGGCTGAACGCCGGTCCGGCCGCCCGGCGCGCGCGCCACATATTGAGGGCGCCGATCCAGCAGCACACGGCGGTCGCCGTTTCGAGCGAAATGATCAGCGCGTAACCGGCGTTCTGCACGACGGGCGATGTAATCGCGCGATACCGGTTCGCGTTGCCCGGAAAAGTCGTGTCCATGAGGAATACATGCTGCACGAACGCAAGGTTGCTGCCGTAATCGGTGAGGTTGCCGACGCTCACGAGTGACGTGAGCAGCGCCATCGCCATCACGAGCAGAAGTTTCGATACGCGGACAATCACATGGGCCTCGCCAGGTCGATGCAAGCTCAGTCGTCGGAGGGTTTGCGCTCTTGCGGCATGCCGAGCATCACTGTCCAGCCGAGTCCGCGCACGTTGCGGATCACGCCCTGGCCGAATTTCTTGCGCACTGAATGGATTAGAACGTCGACGGCATTGCTTTCCACTTCCTTGCCCCAGCCGTACAGCTTGTCCTCGATCTGCCCGCGCGAGAAGATCGTTCCCGGATGTTCGAGCAGCGCGTGCATCAACGCGAATTCGCGGGCGGACAACGCGCCGGCCTTATCGCCGAATGTGAGCGTGCGCTGGTCGAGATTGAGGCTCAGGGTCTCATCGCCAAGCCGGGACACGGCATAACCCGCCTTGCGCCGCAGCACCGCGCGCATCCGGGCCAGCAGCTCGCCGACTTCGAAGGGCTTGAGCAGATAATCGTCGGCGCCAATATCGAGGCCTTCTATGCGCATGTCGAGATCGTCACGCGCGGTCAGGATCAGCACCGGAACCGGATTACCACCGGCACGCGCGGAGCGCAGCAAGTCGATGCCCGACATGCCCGGCAAGCCGATATCAAGCAGGACAACTGTGTAATCGGCGGCGCTCATGGCCTCGCGTCCGGCAATGCCGTCGCGCACCCAGTCCACGGCGTAATCCGCGTCCTTCAGCGCACGCATCAGGCTTTGCCCGATCTGGAGATCGTCTTCAACCAGCAGGACTCTCATGCCTCTCTCCTGTCGACCTTCGACCAACACTTCTCACCCTATTCTCACACGCTCGCCAGCGGAAAACTCACCGCCGCCACAATCCCCGAGCGGCCATCGCGGCGATTCTGAATCACCGCCTGACCGCCATATTTTCCCGTGATCGCCTTCACGATCGACAGCCCGAGACCGGTTCCCTCAACGTCTGCGTGCGTATCCGAATTCGCGCGAAAGAAGCGGTCGAACACACGCGGCAGCGACTCCTCCGCGATACCCGGACCGGTATCCGTGACCTCGATCCACAAGGCGTCCGCCTCGCGACGCATGCGCAAATCGATCGTGCCGCCATCCGGCGTGTAACGCACCGCGTTGCTCACGAGATTCTTCACGGCAATAGCGACGTCCGCGCGCGGCGCGGCGACCTTATCGGTGAGCATGGCTTCCGCGCCAATGTCGATACCGCGCGCCGACGCGATCGGCAACACACCGGAGACGGCATCGACCACGATGGGCGACACATCGGCCGGCTCTATCGCGGCGCCGAGCGGCGCGTCCGCGCGCGCGAGCCGCAGCAACTGCCCGATCAGCATGCTGCTGCGCGTGATCCCGCTGCGCAGTTCCTGAAACCGCTCCTGATTGCCGGCCACGATATGCGGCTGCAGGTTGTCCGCCTGCAACTGCAGCGCGGTGAGCGGCGTGCGCAGTTCGTGGGCGGCATCGGCAATGAACTTGCGCTCGGATTCGATCAGCTGCGCGAGCCGCGCGATCATGCGGTTGATCGATTCGACGAAGGGCAGCACCTCGCTCGGCACGCCTGTCACTGGCAGCGGCTTCAAATTCCCGGCATCGACGGATTGCGCGGCCAGCCCGAGCGGCGTCAGCCTCCGCAGCGAGCGATGCACGATCACGACGACAGCGAACAGCACGAGCGGCAAGAGGATCAACGTAGGCCACAGCGTGGTCAGCGCGGTTTCGCGCACCAGTTCGTCGCGCACGGACGAACGCTGCGCGACCTGGATCACGCTTTCGTCGGTGCGCAGCGTGTAGATGCGCCAGCGTTCGCCATTCACGATCTCCGATGAAAATCCCGCCGGGGCATCTGCCGGCAGCGACAGCGACGGCTCGGTGGAACGCAGCGGGATATCGGCGCCGGGCCTGCGGATGGTGATCACGATATCGCGCGCCGGTTGCGAGCCGCGTGCGGGCGCGCTAGGGATTCCATCGGCGAGACCGCCGCGCATGCGCATGGCGACCTGCTCCAGTCGCAGGTCGAGCAGCGCGCTTCCGCCGGTGCGGCAGAGCTGATACGTGCTGACACTCTGCGCGATGGCGACAACGCTGACCAATATCGCCAGCGCGATGATGAGATTGTTGCGGAGCGAAGGTCTCATGGAAAGGGCGCGTGAAGGCGGATAAAAACGACGGGTTCATCAATCGATACCACTGCTGGCTCAAAGACCCAAGCGCGTCGAGGGACTGCGCCCGCTCATTTTCTGCTCATTCTGGCTTGTGAACATGCAGTCATTCGAAGCGGTGGTTTGCTTCACGACCCAACCGGAGATGACTCATGTTCCAGCTCTTCAGCAACCATTCGAGCGCCAGCGACAACGACCAGGCTGCCTCGCCCGTGAACGACAACGGCTCAGCCGAGGAAGCCGCGCTGCCCGCTGAACGTCCTGCTACGTATGAGGAAATGCTGCCCTGGCTGCTGCTCGGCGCGGTACCCGGCTTCTGATTCGTGCATTCCCGCAGCATCGCTCATTTTCCCCTCATTTTGCATCGTCAGAATCCTGCTCACCGATACAACGCACACGAATCTACAGAACACGATAAGGAGCCCGTCATGATCACGTCACTGCAAGCCCTGCTCGACATATCCCTCGCCATTGCCAGCGGAGCCCTCACCGTCGCGGTCTTCGCGACGCTGGTTCAGCTCGGCGGCGTGGTTCGCCAGCGCGCGGCAGTCCTGTTGAATCGTCCGGACGATTCAGTGCGGATGCAATGAATTAAGCAGTTCGGATAGCCCGAGCCACAGGATTTGCACGCCGATGCAGAAGATCGCGAACGCGAAGAGCCGCATGGCGACTTGCGTGCCGGACGGTCCGAGCAGCCGTTGCACGTTCGACACGAAGCGCACGCACAGATAAATTGTTATGCACAGCAGCGCGAGCGCCACGCCCACGCCAATGAAGTGAACCGGCTGCAGGCCGCCGCGCGGGGTGCCGGTGCCAAGCGCAATGGCGACTGAGATTGCGCCGGGACCGACGGTTATCGGCAACGTCAGCGGATAGAACGCCTTCGAGTTCGGCGAAACACGCCGATGAGACCCCGGGTCCGGCTGCATTTCCTCGCTGGCTTCCTCGCCGGAATCGTCATCGGAAGACTGGAGCAGGTTCCAGCCCGCCATCGCGATGATGAACCCGCCCGCTACGCGCAGCACGGGTATCGATATCCCGAGAAACGACAGCAAATACGCGCCCACCGAAAGCGACGCCAACAGGATCACGAAGCTGTTCACCGCGATGCGCCGCGCGATGTCCGCGCGCTCCGTCGGCGTCGCGTGCGGCGTGAGACTCAGGATGATGAACGCCGCCGCCGGCGGGTTGATGATCGGGAATAACGCCGCGACAATCAGCAGAACTGTCCTGGTCATTTCGTGGATCACGTCGTCCATCCGTTTAGGTGGGCAAAGGAAGCCGGGCAGCCCGAGCGGGCGAGTGCACGACCGTACTGCACGCAAGATTACCGAATACTGCGGCAAATCGACCACCGGGTCGACTACGCTTGTTGTGCAACGGAGTATTGAGACGTTGATCGCGCGATGCCGGCTTCACACACAATCGGGAGTGTTACATGAGGCATTTGCAGGCTGTCGTCGTTGTAATGGCGTGCGCGTTGGCGCTGCTGTCAGCATCCGCCTTCGCCCGGAATGTCCAGTTTCCCGCCGAAAACGCCTGCCCCGACGTGGCGAACCGCCCCGACCGGGATCCCGCGTTGCGCCAGCAGATCGCGCACACGGCGAGCGGCGATATCGCGTATTACCGCTTCGGGCACGGCAGTCCGGTCGTGCTGCAGACGGGCTATCGGGCGACGGTCGCCGAATGGGATATCGCGTTTCTTGCCGCGCTTGCCGAAAAACACGACGTGATCGTCTTCGATAACCGCGGCGTCGGGCGCTCGCAACCGGACGCGGTGTCATTCACCGTGGAAGACATGGCGAAAGACGCCGCCGCGCTGATCGACGCGCTGCATCTGCGCGACGTGACGGTCATCGGCTGGTCGATGGGCGGGGCAATCGCGCTGCAGCTTGCCATCGACAGGCCGGCCGCGCTGCGCCGGATCGTGTTGATGAACGCGCCTGCGCCGGGACGGCTCGGCGTGCCGGTACCGCCCGCGATTGCGGCAGTGCTTTCCGGCGCGCCTGGGACCACCTTCGCGAGCGTCATGCGTGTGCTGTTTCCCCCGGCCGCACTCGACGCCGCGCAGCAGTGCTTCCGGGCGAACATGTTCGGCCCCGCTGATTACGGTTCGCCCAAAATCACGGCCACGGTGACCGAGGGCCAGACAGGCTTGCTACGCGACTGGGCCGGCGACGATGCCACCGAAGTCTCGCTCAAGGCGGTGCAGGCCGACACGCTGATCGTGGGCGGCGCTGACGACGTCGTCCTGTCCAAGGAGAACTCGGACGCGCTGGCACGGTTGATTGCTGGAGCGCGGCTGTGGGTGGTGGCATCGGCGGGACACGCGATGATGTACCAGCATCCCGATGCGCTCGCCGCGTTGATAGACGGTTTTATTCAGAAAACGGCCGGCGACTCAATCCCCAACGCCGGACTAATGAAGTCGCGCGCGACGCCCTGAGACGTCAACGCGCCCAGTAGGCGTATCCGCAATTCCAGCAGCCGTAGTGCCGCGGATACGCGTAGCCGTATCCGTATCCATAAGGACGCCCGTAGTAACCGGCCACAACCGGAGGCGGGGCGTAATAAACGGGCGGCGGAGCGGCATAAACCGGCGCTGCGGCGACCACGGGCACAGCCGGCATGACCGGATACACGGGCGCGGAAAAACCGACGCCGACGAACACGTGCGCCTGCGCGCAGGTAACCAAGCCGCACCCGAGCGCGGCGGCGACGACCAAGTAACGAACGGTTTTCATTTTTGCTCTCCTGTCATGCGATGCAAGCGGTTCGCTGTATCGGATGAAGGCAGTGTGAGCCGCAAGAATGAGCAGAAAATGAGGACGATGTTTCAAAGGGAGAAAGGGCCGAATCATTCCGCCCAGCCATTAGATTTTCTTTGGTTCGTGTCAATTAATCATCGTTTGTCAGTGCGATCCAAACCGCCGATATTGAGCGCTCAATTCACGTCACGAATGGAGGATCAATGGTTACACGGAGGAGGTTCACGGGCGCTCTTGCGGGCGCGTCCCTAGCAGGTGTTATAGCGGAATCGTTTGGAACATTGGCGATGGCTGCGGATAGCGCTGGGGGCCGTTTGGTGGACAAGGCAGGCAAACGGCTTGCACAGATCGAAGCGAGCACTGGCGGCCGGCTCGGTGTCTCGATCCTCGATACAGGTTCAGGCGCTCGCGCCGGACTGCGCGCCGACGAAGCGTTTCCCCTGTGCAGCACCTTCAAGTTTCTCGCCGCCGGTTTCGTACTGGCGCGCGTGGACAAGGGCCAGGAAGACCTCGCGCGCAAGATCGTGTATTCAAAAAGCGATCTGGTCGATTACTCGCCAGTCACCCAACATCACGCCGACAGCACGGGCTTGAGCGTCGCCGCGCTCTGCGAAGCCGCGATCACGCTCAGCGACAACACCGCCGGCAACCTGCTGCTCGCGAGCTTCGGCGGACCGGCTGCGCTGACCGCGTTTCTGCGGACGCTGGGCGACACGCAGACGCGCCTCGACCGCAACGAACCGACGCTCAACGAAAGCACGCCCGGCGATCCGCGCGATACCACCACGCCCAATGCCATGCTCGCCACGATGCGTACGCTGCTGCTGACGGACAGGTTATCGGTGAATTCATGCGCCCGGTTGCGGGACTGGCTGATCGCGAACAAGACCGGCGGGCAGCGGATCCGCGCGAAGCTGCCAAAGGAATGGCGCGTCGGCGACAAAACTGGCACCGGATCACACGGCTCGACCAATGACATCGCGATCATCTGGCCGCCCAAACGCGCGCCGCTACTGGTTACGGCTTATCTGACGCAGACGAACGCCGAAGCCGCTCGCCGGGAAGCGGCGATTTCAGATATTGGCGAGCTGATCGTATCGTCGTTTTGAACGACGGGTTTAAAGGCACAATAGCGATCCTTCACGTCAACCGATCCCGCTTAAATGATCACCAAGCTCTCGCTTAAAACCGGCCGATTGATCCCGCTGCTTCTGATTTCTGGCATCTGCGCGGCGACCGCAACATCGGCTTTCGCCGCGTCCGCAGAACCCACGGACAAGACATCCGAAGCGCTGGACGCGTGCCTGAACAATCCGAAGACCGTCTCGACCGCGGACATGTCGGATTGTTATTCGGTCGCCTACAAGGCGTTTGATCATCGCCTGAACGTTGCGTATCAGAGCTTGCTGAAGACGCTTCCGGCAACACCCGCACAAAAACTGAAGACATCGCAGCGGACCTGGCTGACTTTCCGCGATGCCGAACTGGCGACTCAATCGGCAATATTCGCAACGCGTCAGGGCACGATGTACGTTCCGATGCAAGAAGATGAAGGCATGTCCCTCACGCGCGACCGAGCGTTGAGACTGGAGTCATATCTGGGGGTGTTGTCGGTCGGAGAGTAGTGAGATACGGCCCCGGGATCTCCGAGACGTCAACGGGACGCACGGGGCATCGGAAAGCCGTGCACAAGCAGAACACATGGGATTCGCTGGAACAGCGATTGGTGGGCCGGGTGGGATTCGAACCCACTATCGGTCGATTATGAGTCGACAGCTTATACCAATTAAGCTTCCGGCCCTTTTGCAGGAAAACGCCCTGCAGCGAGTCAACGAGCTACCAAGGGAATATGTCCGAGCGGCGCTTCCAGCGCCCGTCGAATTCAATCCGGCTGCACTCGCGAAGGTCTGCGAGTTTGCCTTGAAACGGCTCATAAAACAAGCGCGGCGGACCTATTCGGGCCGCCGCGCTTGGGATCCATCAACGCAACATCAATTCCCTTCCAGGAACGACTTCAGCTTGTCCGACCGGCTCGGATGACGAAGCTTGCGCAGCGCCTTCGCCTCGATCTGGCGAATCCGCTCACGCGTCACGTCAAACTGCTTGCCTACTTCCTCGAGCGTGTGATCCGTGCTCATCTCAATACCGAAGCGCATCCGCAGCACCTTCGCCTCGCGCGGCGTCAGCGAATCGAGCACATCCTTCACCACGTCGCGCATGCTGGCGTGCAACGCAGCGTCGGCCGGCGCCACCGTATTCGTGTCTTCGATAAAGTCGCCCAGATGCGAATCGTCGTCGTCACCGATCGGCGTTTCCATGGAGATCGGCTCTTTCGCGATCTTCATGATCTTGCGGATCTTGTCTTCGGGCATTTCCATCTTTTCGGCGAGCGTTGCCGGATCCGGCTCAAGGCCGGTTTCCTGCAGGATCTGCCGCGAAATACGGTTCATCTTGTTGATCGTTTCGATCATGTGAACCGGAATCCGGATGGTCCGCGCCTGGTCGGCAATCGACCGCGTGATGGCCTGACGAATCCACCACGTGGCGTACGTCGAAAACTTATAACCACGACGATATTCGAACTTGTCCACCGCCTTCATCAAACCGATGTTGCCTTCCTGGATCAGATCCAGAAACTGCAGGCCGCGGTTCGTGTACTTCTTGGCAATCGAGATCACGAGACGCAAGTTCGCTTCCGTCATTTCGCGCTTCGCCTGACGCGCCTTCAGTTCACCGGCCGCCATCTGACGATTGGTTTCCTTCAGGTCCTTCAGCGGCAACACAACCCGCGCTTGCAAATCGAGCAAACGCTGTTGCTGTTCGCGAATCGCCGGAACGTTACGCGCCAGGATCACGCTATAACCATGGTTTTCGGCAACGACCTTCTCCGACCACTCGAGATCCGTTTCGCTACCCGGAAAACGCGCGATAAATTCTGCACGCGGCATACCGCATTTATCGACGACGGTATGCAGGATCTGACGTTCCACCTGACGCACTTCATCCACCTGCGCACGCAACGTGTCGCACAGGCGCTCGACGGTCCGCGCGGTGAAGCGGATAGTCATCAGCTCGCTCTGAATAGCTTCTTGCGCTTTCAGATAAGCCTTCGACTTATACCCTTCCTTCTCATACGCACGACGCATCTTGTCGAACCACTCGCTGATCAGCGAGAACTTCTCCAGCGACGCACGCTTGAGCGCTTCCAATTGGGCGGCGTTGGCGTTGGCCTGAGCGGTCGTTTCGTCGACTTCTTCCTCGTCCTCGTTCGGCTCTTCCTCTTCTTCCTCTTCGCTTTCGATAGCTTCCGCTTCCTGCTCGGAGAAGCCATCAGCGTCGGCGGCGTTCGGATCGATCAGGCCGTCGACCAGTTCATCCACGCGCGTTTCTTCGTTCTGCACGCGCTCGGCCATGGCCAGGATGTCAGCGATGGTCGTCGGGCAAGCCGAAATGGCCATGACCATGTGCTTCAGGCCGTCTTCAATCCGCTTCGCGATCTCGATTTCGCCTTCGCGCGTCAGCAGTTCAACGGTACCCATTTCACGCATGTACATGCGGACCGGGTCGGTCGTGCGGCCGAATTCGGAGTCGACAGTGGAAAGCGCGACTTCAGCTTCCTCTTCAACTTCGTCGTCCGATGAAGCCGCCGGCGCGTTGTCGTTGAGCAGCAGCGTTTCAGCGTCGGGCGCTTGTTCGTAGACCGCCACGCCCATGTCGTTGAACGTGCTGATGATGCCTTCGATAGCTTCCGTTTCCGTGAAGTTATCGGGCAGGTGATCGTTGATTTCCGCGTAGGTCAGGAAGCCGCGTTCCTTGCCGAGCTTGATGAGCGCGCGCAGCTTCGCACGCCGCTCCTCAAGCTCTTCAACGGTACCGGGCGCGCTCGAAGCGAACGCGTCCTTCAACAGTGCTTTTTCCTTCGCACGCCGGTCACGTGCCTTGACCTTTTCGACCTTGACCGGCGGCGCGGCTACCGCTTCCGCAGTCGAGTCCGCGGCCGGGTCGGCCTGCACGTTTTGCGTTGCGTCGTCATCGACGGGTACTTCGTTCAGCTTTTTCGTCATGGAGTTCGCCGTACCGGCATTAGTCTCGACTCGCGGCTGCTGGACGACAGCCGATGGAACCGTGGATACAGAATATGCGCGCGCTGCCTTGTCCTGCGACCCCTTGGCAGTGCGTCGCCCCGAGTCCTGCGCCGGTCCCCGCTTCACGACGCGCACGCGGGCCAGCTTCGACCCCTGCTTCGTGATGCGTTTCCGGCCCGCATTAGCAGCCGCTTCCGTTGCACTCGCTTGCTTGCCGGCCGAATTTCCGGCCTTGCCACTCCTGCCAGTCTCACCCGCCAACAGGCCAATCTGGTCTTTTGGCTGACCTAGCGTCTTCTTGCCCACCGGTCTCACGGCTTTCGCCGTGACTTTTGCCGTTCTGGCGGACCCTTCAGACCCTGTCGACCCTCTACTCACTGCCGCTGCAACCGAGCTTTTTTTACTTGCACCCGACGGCGAAGAGGGATTGGTGATCGCCCTGGTTTTCGACACTCCGGGGGAAGGAACTGATCGGCTATGGGCCACTGCCCGTTTCGACTCGATCGAGCCGCGTACCGTTGTTTTCTTCCCGCTAGCAGTCTTAACCATGCGTGTCTCACCTCGTTCGCAAATGAGCACAAAAGTCAAAAAAACAACTTGCTGAAAATCTTTAATTGTAGCATGCGTGTCTTAAATGTCCCGACTCACCCCACGTAAGGCCTTTATTTGAGCAGCTTTAGCCGATAAATCCGAAAATTCGGCAATTTCTTCCGCAGTCAAGCTCGATTGCTGCGCCAGTTGATCCAGCCGATTCCTATAGCTGTCGTGACGCAATTTGACAACCGTCGCATGCAACTCTTCCGCGAGCAGCTTTTTCTGCTCCTGTACGCGTTCGTTGGCCGCTTCGTCGGCCGGATCGCGCATCAACAGATCCCGTACATTTTCATCATAGGCGAGAATTTCCTGGAAGATATCCTCGTAAGTCGGGGCATTGGCGGCGTTGCGCAGGAGATCCGACAGCATCTGGAACTCCGCCGTTTCCCCGAGTTCCCGCGCGTGCCCGATCACCTCGCTGAATAATTCCCCGTGCTCGGTCATGGTGACCAGCGTCTGCTCACTTTCGTGATCGAGAGTGGCGTAAATGCCCGGGTACATCACCAGGTTGCGCAGCGCACGCTGTTCATGGCCTTTGACGCGACGCCGCTCGCTCTTGGGCAACGCGGCCCGGGCAACGGCCGCCGCACGCGAGTCGATGTCACACAATGCCGCGATTTCACCAAAAGGTGTACTCAGCCGATCGGCCAGCATGTGCAGGATTTGCACGCGCAACGCGTTCGCCGGTAACGCCTGAAGCAGCGGCTTGGCGTCGAAGAGCGCCTTGGCGCGGCCTTCCGGCTGGTCGAGCTCCTTGTCGTTCAGGACTTCGTTCAGCAGGAATTGCGACAGCGGCATCGCGCGATCGACCTGCTCGCCAAACCCGTCGGTGCCGAATTCACGTACGTAGCTGTCCGGGTCGTGTTCCTTCGGCAGGAACAGGAAGCGGATCGTGCGATTGTCGGCGGCATGCGGCAAACAGGCGTCCAGCGCTCGACGCGCGGCACGGCGGCCAGCCGAATCGCCATCGAAACTGAACACGACGGTATCTGTCTGACGAAACAGTTTCTGAACATGGATAGGCGTGCAAGCCGTGCCGAGCGTTGCAACGGCGTTCGCAAAACCCAGCTGTGCCAACGCGACAACGTCCATGTACCCTTCGACGACCAACGCGTACCCAAGTTCGCGAATAGCCAGCCGCGCCTCGAAAAGGCCGTATAACTCGCTGCCTTTGCTGAATAACGGCGTTTCCGGCGAATTCAGGTACTTCGGCTCTCCGCCGTCAAGCACGCGCCCGCCAAAACCGATGACGTTGCCCTTCACGTTCCTGATGGGGAACATGACGCGCTCGCGGAAACGATCGTATCGGCGAGACTGGCCCTGGTTATCGCTTTTCTCGCTGACGATCACGAGACCCGCTTCCACCAGGTTGTCGTTCTTGTAGTCAGGGAATGCCGCTTCGAGGCTCTGCCAGCCGTCGGGCGCGTAGCCGAGCCCGAAGCGCAACGCGATTTCGCCCGTCAAACCGCGTTTTTTCAGGTATTCGATAGCGTTGGGCGCCCCGCGCAATTGCTTGCGATAAAACTCGCAGGCGGTCTGCATGACTTCGGTCAACGCGACGCTGACGGCTTTACTCGGCGCGGGCACGTAACCTTCGCTGCCCGCGCCGCCGCCCGATCCGCCGCCGCGCATTGACGGTTCCTGCGGAACGGTCAGGCCGCACGACTGCGCGAGTTCATTGACGGCTTCGGGGAACGTAAGCCCGCTGTGCTCCATGAGAAAGCTGATCGCCGTGCCGTGCGCGCCGCAGCCGAAGCAGTGATAGAACTGCTTCGTCGGGCTGACGGTGAACGACGGGCTCTTCTCGTTATGGAACGGGCACAGGCCCATGAAGTTCGCGCCGCCCTTCTTCAACTGGACGAACTTGCCCACCACGTCGACGATATCGACGCGGTTTAACAAGTCCTGAAGAAACGAATGCGGAATCACTTAATGAATTTTCTGGGTCAGACTTTTTTGAGCACTCAAGCCAGGTTTGTTTCTTATTTGCCTGGAATCAAGCTTATTTGGCAAGCGCCGCTTTGACCAGACCCGACACCGCCGTCATGTCCGCACGGCCCGCCAGCTTCGGTTTCAGTATGCCCATGACCTTGCCCATGTCCTGCGGTCCGGCCGCGCCGGTTGCCGCCACGGCCGCCTGGATCTCGGCGTTGATGGCTTCGTCCGACAGCTGCTCGGGCATGTAGGCCGCCAGAACGACCAGTTCGGCTTGCTCCTTCGCCACCAGGTCGTCGCGTCCGGCCGTCTGGAACTGGCTGATCGAGTCCTTGCGCTGCTTGATCATTTTATCGATGACGGCCGTAATGGCTGCGTCGTCCAGCGTCACGCGCTCGTCGACCTCGCGCTGCTTGATTGCCGAAAGCAGCAGGCGGATGGTGCCCAGGCGCTCGGTTTCGCGGGCGCGCATCGCGGTTTTCATGTCTTCGGTGATCTGGTCTTTGAGGCTCATCGCTTGGGAACTCTGCGGGTGCTGTGTTGAAAGAATGCGGACGTCAGCCGTTCATGGCGCTAAAGCAAAAACCCGCTTGGGACGTTTCCTCAAGCGGGATCATGAACGGGGTTGATTCGGGTACCTTTGAAGCCGGCCGGAACGGCGCTGAGACGGGGTTCCGAGACAGATTGAGTGGCCGCGCGTGGCAGGGATCGTCTTCCTGTCTTCATGGATCACCGCCCGGTTTTCACTCATTTTGCGCTCGCGCCCGCTCGTGCAAATTGCCGCTACGAGCGAAGCAGTATAGCAGGTCGAAATCATCATTTTCCAGGGGAAGCCGTGTTACGCGGATACCAGCCCTTACGTGCGAAAGCCATGCTGGTCATGCCTTTGCGGTTTTACGCCCGGACCAGTTCCGCCGCCGCTTTGCCCGCCGCCACGCCCGACGCCCACGCCCACTGGAAGTTGTAGCCGCCGAGCCAGCCGGTGACATCGACCGCCTCGCCGATGAAATATAAACCCGCGACGCGCGAACTCATCATGGTCGTCGATGAAAGCTCGCGGGTGTCCACGCCGCCGCGCGTGACTTCGGCCTTCCGATACCCTTCCGTGCCGTTCGGCGTAAGCGTCCAGCGCGACAGCGATTCGCCGATCTGGCGCAGCGTTTTGTCGGGGAGATCGGCGAGACGGGCGTCGGCGGCCACGCGCTGTACGTCGAGCCAGGTTTGTGCGAGCCTTGCCGGCACGCGTTCGGCGAGGAAGGTGCCCACTTGTTTGCGCGATTCCCGCTTGGCCGCGATCAGTTCGCCGGTGGCATCCACTCCAGGCAGCAAGTCGATGCATATCGGCTCCGACGGGTTCCAGTAGCTCGATATCTGCAGCACGCCCGGTCCCGATAACCCGCGGTGCGTGAGCAGCAGGTCCTCGCTGAATTCTCCGCGGCCGCGACCTGCGCCTGCGCTCAATTCCACGGGCACCGACAATCCGGATAACGCCGCGAACGGCTCCCAGTCCGCGGGAGCGAAGGTCAACGGGACGAGGGCGGGACGGGTATCGATCAGCTTGTGGCCGAACTGCTTGGCCAGCCGGTACGCAAAATCCGTCGCGCCAATTTTCGGGATCGAAAGGCCGCCGGTCGCTACGACGAGTGCCGCGCTTGAGATCGTGCCGGCGTTGCTGTCGAGGAAAAAACGGGCGCCGTCGCGGCGAATCGTATCGATGGTGACAGGCCGGCGCCACGTCACGCCGCCCGCGTCGCATTCGCTTTTCAGCAACTGGATGATCGATTCGCTGGAGTCATCGCAGAAAAGCTGGCCCTTATGTTTCTCATGCCAGGCCACGCGATGGCGCTTGAGCAGCGCGAGAAAATCCTGTGGCGTGTAGCGAGCAAGCGCGGAGCGGCAGAAATGAGGATTGGCCGAGAGGAAGTTGGCCGGTCCGGCATTGATATTCGTGAAATTGCAGCGGCCGCCGCCCGAGATGCGGATTTTTTCCGCGAGCCGTTCGGCATGGTCGATCAGGACCACCCGGCGGCCGTTTTGCGCGGCTACCGCGGCGCACATCATGCCCGCCGCACCCGCGCCGATGACTGCGATATCGTAGGTTTCCATGGCGCGCATTGTAACGGTTGGTGTGATCGGGTTCGAGGCGGCTTGGGGTCCCGGCATCGCTGCCGGGCTAACGAGCTCAAATCCGCCCGCTGCTATACTTATCTGTTACTCCAAACCCCTCTGCCCCATGCTTGTTCTTGGCATCGAAAGTTCCTGCGACGAAACCGGCCTTGCGCTCTATGACACCGAGCGCGGCCTGCTTTCCCACGCGCTGCATTCGCAAATCGCGATGCATCGGGAATACGGCGGTGTCGTGCCGGAACTGGCTTCCCGCGACCACATCCGCCGCGCATTGCCTCTGCTTGAACAAGTCATGGCGGAAGCCGGGACGGTGCGAACGGATATCGACGCTATCGCATTTACGCAAGGCCCCGGTCTCGCCGGGGCGCTTCTGGTGGGCGCGAGCATCGCCAATGCGCTGGCGATGGCGTGGGACTTGCCGACTGTCGGAATTCATCATCTGGAAGGGCATCTGCTGTCCCCATTGCTGGTGAGCGAGCCGCCGCCGTTTCCGTTCGTCGCGTTGTTGGTGTCGGGCGGTCATACGCAATTGATGCGGGTAACGGACGTGGGCGAGTATGAAACGCTCGGCGAGACGCTGGACGACGCCGCCGGCGAAGCCTTCGATAAAACTGCAAAGCTGCTCGGCCTCGGTTATCCGGGCGGCCCGGAAGTGTCGCGGCTTGCCGAATTCGGCACATCGGGCGCAGTTAAATTGCCACGTCCAATGCTGCATTCCGGCGATCTGGATTTCAGCTTCAGCGGCTTAAAAACCGCGGTGCTCACGCACAGCCGCAAGCTTGGCACGAATGTCTGCGAGCAATCGAAAGCGGATCTGGCACGGGGTTTTGTCGATGCAGCCGTCGATGTGCTGACCACGAAGTCCATTGCGGCGTTAAAGCAGACGGGCTTGAATCGGCTGGTCGTGGCGGGCGGCGTGGGTGCGAACCGGCAATTGCGCGAGGCGCTGTCGGCCGCTGCGAAAAAGCGCCGCTTCGAAGTCCATTACCCGGATTTGTCGCTATGTACCGACAACGGCGCGATGATCGCCCTCGCCGGGGCTTTGCGTCTCGCGCGCTGGCCCGATCAGGCCGTGCGCGATTATGCGTTTACGGTTAAGCCGCGCTGGGATTTGACATCGCTGGCGGCGGCTTAAGCTGAAACCCGCTTGTCATGCTCGATCACGGCATAAGCGCTGTGATTGTGGATGGACTCGAAGTTCTCGGCCTCCAGCACGTACGCCACAATGCGTTCGTCAGCGTTCAGTCGCGTGGCGACATCGCGGACCAGGTCTTCAACGAATTTCGGATTCTCGTAAGCACGCTCGGTGACGAACTTCTCGTCGGGCCGTTTCAGCAAACCCCACAACTCGCACGACGCCTCTTCTTCCGCAATCCGGATCAGATCCTCGATCGCGACATCGCCTTCAAACTGCGCCGCGATAGTCACATGCGAGCGCTGGTTATGCGCGCCGTACTGCGAAATCTGCTTCGAGCACGGGCACAGGCTAGTCACCGGTACAAGCACTTTCAGCGAGATCCGCGTCTCACCATCACGCACATCGCCCGTCAGCGTGACCTCATAATCCATCAGGCTTTGCACGCCGGACACGGGAGCCGTCTTCATCACGAAATACGGAAACGACACTTCGATACGTCCCGAATGCGCCTCAAGCTTTGCCAGCATCGACGTCAGCATGCTGCGGAAAGCGGTCTGATCGAGCGGCGCGCGGTGTTCGTCGAGCAAAGCGACGAAACGCGACATGTGCGTGCCTTTTTGATTGGCCGGAAGATGAACGTCAAGATTCCAGACGCCAACGCCTGGCTGCAATTCGCCGCTGGAGGTCCGGATGGTCAGCGGATATCGAACTGCTTTTACACCCACGCGCTGGATTGGGATTTGCCGGATGTCGAGCGAGCTCTGGACGTCGGGCATCGCAAAGGCGGGATTCATCTGATTCATTCTTTTTCCTTGTCCGTGGCGTCGTTCACGTGACGAGAACCTTGACGCCCACGGATAAAACCAAACGGGCGTCCCCGACGCCCGTCCTCACCCCACGTTCTTCACTCAGGCGACGCGTTTTGTGAGCTTGCCCGCATCGGCTTCAACGCTACTGAGGAACCGCTCGCGAATCGACTTGGCAATACCAGCGCCATCCAGTCCACACGATACAAGCAGCTTCACCGGATCGCCGTGATCGATGAATACATCGGGCAGGCCCAATTGCAGCACCGGCTTGATGACCGAGCTCGCCAACAGGCTTTCCACGCAAGCCGAGCCCGCGCCGCCCATGATCGCGCCTTCTTCCACGGTCACGAGCGCGTCGTGGGTGGCGGCGAGTTCACGCAGCAATTCGGCGTCGATCGGCTTCACGAAGCGCATGTTCGCGACGGTAGCGTCCAGTTCCTCGGCCGCCGCCAGCGCGGGGGCGACCATGGTGCCGAACGCGAGGATGGCGATGCGTTTGCCGGAGCCGACTTTCTGCGTGGATTCGCGGCGGATTTCGCCCTTGCCGAGCGGAATCGCGGTCATCTTCTTGACGATCTTCACGCCCGTACCGGCACCGCGCGGATAACGCACGGCGGACGGATTGGGCTGCTGCAACGCCGTGTACAGCATCTGACGACATTCGTCTTCGTCGGATGCCGCCATCACCGTCATGTTCGGGATGCAGCGCAGGAACGCGAGATCGTAATTACCTGCGTGCGTTGCGCCGTCCGCGCCGACCAGACCCGCGCGGTCGATAGCGAATACCACCGGCAGGTTCTGCAATGCTACGTCGTGGATCAACTGGTCGTAGGCGCGCTGCAAGAACGTGGAATAGATCGCGACAACCGGGCGCATGCCGTCGGCAGCGAGACCGCCCGCGAACGTCACGGCATGTTGTTCCGCGATACCGACATCGAAGTAACGATCCGGGAAGCGCTTCTCGAACTCCACCATGCCCGAGCCTTCGCGCATGGCCGGCGTGATACCGACAACGCGCGAATCCTGCTCGGCCGCGTCGCACAGCCATTCGCCGAATACCTGCGTATAAGTTTTCTTCGATGGCGCCGTCGACGGCTTGATGCCTTCCGCCGGATTGAACTTGCCGGGGCCGTGATAGAGGACCGGATCGGCTTCGGCCAGCTTGTAACCCTGCCCCTTCTTCGTCACGACGTGCAAGAACTGCGGACCGCGCAATTCCTTGATGTTTTGCAGCGTCGGAATCAGCGATTCAAGATCATGGCCATCGATCGGGCCAATGTAATTGAAGCCAAATTCCTCGAACAACGTGGCCGGGACAATCATGCCCTTCGCGTGTTCCTCGAGCTTGCGAGCGAGGTCCAGCATGGGCGGTGCGACGCGCAGGACGCGCTCCACACCGGCACGCGCCGCCGCGTAGAAACGCCCTGACATCAGGCGCGCCAGATGGCGGTTCAGCGCGCCGACCGGCGGCGAGATCGACATGTCGTTGTCGTTCAGGATCACGAGCAGCGGCACGTCGTCGGCCACGCCGGCATTGTTCATGGCCTCGAATGCCATGCCGGCGGTCATCGCGCCGTCGCCAATCACGGCGATGGAATAGCGGTTATCGCCCTGCAATTTGCTGGCGATCGCCATGCCCAGCGCCGCCGAAATGGACGTGCTGGAATGCGCGGTCCCGAAGGTGTCGTATTTCGATTCGCTACGGCGCGGGAAGCCGGAAATGCCGCCAGCCTGGCGCAGCGTCTTCATCTGGTCGCGACGGCCGGTCAGGATCTTGTGCGGATAAGTCTGATGACCGACGTCCCAGACGATGCGGTCGTGGGGGGTATCGAAGACGTAATGGAGCGCGATCGTCAGTTCGACCGTTCCGAGATTCGACGACAGATGCCCGCCCGTCTGCGACACGCTGTCGAGCACGTAGGCACGCAGCTCTTCGGCCAGCGGTTTTAGTTCGTGGCGGTCCAGGGCGCGCAAGGCGGCCGGATCGTCGATGGTTTTCAGCAAGTCGTACATCGTCGTCCCATTTAGGAAAACTGGCGGAAGCCGTTCGGTTGTTTCCGGCGCTGCTTCAAGCATGCGTGAGCTGCAGAAATTGCTCCGTAAACACGCCCGCCGGTCCCGCGTTTTATCGTATGTTTCAGTGCACCCGGTTTACAACCAGGTCAGCTAATTCCCCGAGCCGACCGGCACGCGGGCCGAATGGCGCGAGCGCGGCGTGCGCATCGCGGCCGAGTTGCGCCGCCAGTTCGCGCGATGCATCTAGTCCGATGATCGACACGTAGGTCGGCTTGTCATCCTTCGCGTCCTTACCCGCCGTTTTCCCCAGCGTGGCGGAGTCGGCGGTGACGTCGAGAATGTCGTCCACCACCTGGAATGCAAGTCCGACCGCGGCTGCGTACGCGTCGAGCGCGTTCATGGCCGCTGCGTCCGGCGCTTCGCCACAGAGTGCGCCCATTCGCACGGCCGCGCGCAGCAATGCACCTGTTTTCTTGCGATGCATGGTTTCAAGTTCCGGGCGCGACAGCTTGCGGCCCACGCTTTCCAGGTCGATGGCCTGACCGCCGGCCATGCCGACCGAGCCGCTCGCCAGTGCCAGTTCCCGCGTCAGCGACGCCTGCTGCGCCGCGCTCAGGCCGTTGTCCGCCGTCAGCGCAACGAAAGCCTGTGATTGCAAAGCATCGCCTACCAATAATGCCGTCGCTTCGTCATATTGCACGTGTACCGTTGGTTTTCCGCGACGCAGGGCGTCGTCGTCCATGGCCGGCATATCGTCATGCACCAGCGAATACACGTGAATCATCTCGAGCGCCGCGCTCGCCGCGTCCAGTTGCTGGGAACCAGCACCGGTCAGCTCACCGGCTGCGTGGCACAACAGCGGGCGAACCCGCTTGCCACCGCCGAGCACCGCGTAGCGCATGGCTTCATGCAATTTGGCGGGCGCCACGTCCGTTCCCGGCAAGTAATGCTCCAGCGCCGTTTCCACGCGGTCAAGACTCGCGCGCATCCATTGATCGAAAGTCATAAGTCGTCCCCGTTATCTGCCGTTGTGCCGGCGCCCTGAGTGGCGCGCTGGACCTCGGCGGGCAGCGGTTTTAGTGTGTCGCCGTCGAGCACGCGAACTTGCTGCTCGACTTTCTCTAGTTGCTGCTGGCAAAAGCCGACGAGCGCGGCGCCGCGCCGATAAGCCGCTAGCGATTCCTCAAGGCTCAGCGCGCCCCCCTCCATGCGCGCCACGAGTCCTTCCAGTTCGGCCAGCGCTGTTTCGTAATTCTCCGGGAGCGGCGCGTTTTCCGCGCCGGCCGAGCCTTCCTGCGTTGCGGTCTTCGCCATGAATCGTGGGTGTAATGTCGGATTTCGGGAAACAAGTCGGACATTCTACGGCAAAAGCAGCTTTTCCGACCTTCACCGTGCGCTTAACCATGCCTATGGCCTGTCTCGGCCCATTTCTGCTTATCTCCGGAAAAGTGGAGAAAGCGGCTAGGCGAGCGGAACTCTTCGGCGGGAATTGACCCAAATCAAGGCCCTAAGCGCCCCATTGAAGGGGTTTTCGGTATAATCGCGGGCTCCCTAAATCGAATTTTCGATGGTTGGGTTGTTCACTGCTTTCACGTCTTCACGGGAGTGGGAATGTCCAATCTGAGCAATGCATTGCAACTGAACGCGATTCACAGTCAGTTGCCAGTCACGGCTTACTTTGACGAAGCGCTTCTCAAGCGCGAAATCGACACGCTGTTCAAACGCGGTCCTCGCTATATCGGCCATGAACTCATGGTGCCCGAGGCGGGAAGTTATTTTGCTTTGCCCGGCGAGGGCGAAGGGCGTCTGCTCGTCCGTAACAAACAGGACGAAATCGAGTTGCTTTCCAACGTGTGCCGCCACCGCCAGGCCATCATGCTCAAGGGGCGTGGCACGGCGGAGAACATCGTATGTCCGCTGCATCGCTGGACTTACGACCTCGACGGCCAGTTGCTGGGCGCACCGCATTTCGCCGATAACCCCTGCCTCAACCTCGGCAAATCTCAGTTGCAGAACTGGCAGGGCCTGTTGTTCGAGGCGAGCGGCCGTGACGTCACGGCCGATCTGGCGCGGCTCGGTCCGGCGAAACATTTCGACTTTTCGGGCTACATGTTCGATCACGTCGAAATGCACGAGTGCAATTACAACTGGAAGAGCTTTATCGAGGTGTACCTCGAGGATTATCACGTCGCACCGTTTCATCCGGGTCTGGGGAGCTTTGTTTCCTGCGATGACCTGACCTGGGAATTCGGCGACTGGTATAGCGTTCAGACGGTTGGCGTGCACAAGAACCTGGAAAAGCCGGGTAGCCCGACGTACCGCAAGTGGCACGACGAAGTGCTGCGCTTCCGTGACGGCAAAATGCCCGAGTTCGGTGCTATCTGGATGGTCTATTACCCCGGCATCATGATCGAGTGTTATCCGCATGTGCTCGTGGTGTCGTGGCTGATTCCGCAAGGGCCGCAGAAGACCACGAATATCGTGGAGTTCTATTAC
The DNA here is from genome assembly GCF_964252755.1 of Caballeronia sp. LjRoot29. Lineage (NCBI taxonomy): Bacteria > Pseudomonadati > Pseudomonadota > Betaproteobacteria > Burkholderiales > Burkholderiaceae > Caballeronia > Caballeronia sp. LjRoot29. The sequence goes on from NZ_CAXUPU020000023.1 coordinate 47,192, forward strand.
CCGGAGGAAATCGCGCTGTTCGAGCGTGAATTCATCGAGGCGGAACGGGCGGCGTATATGGAAACGGCGCGCGAGGACGACGAGATCGCCGAGCGTATGGATGCGGGAAGGCGCGCGCTGATGAACCGCGGCGAGTCGCAAGTCGGGCCGTATCAGAGCCCGATGGAATCAGGGATGCAGCACTTTCATGAATTCTTGCGGCGGCAGTTGGGCGAGATTTGAGGCGTTAGCGGTTTGAATAAGAAAGACGGGCTCAGGCCCGTCTTTTTTTGTTTAGACTTGAAACTTAACTACCGCGACGCGCCGTCCATCGGCCCACCAAGCCGCGCGTTCGCCCCGGGAGCTCTCATGCCGCACACTCGCTACACCACGCTTATCTCCGCGATCAACCTTGTCGAACGCCTCGCCGCCGCACCCGGCAGCGTGTTTATCGTCGATTGCCGCTTCGACCTCGCCGCGCCCGAAGCCGGCCAAGCCGCTTACGCAGCCGGACATATTCCGGGCGCACATTATCTGCATCTCGATCGCGATTTGTCGGGCGCGAAGACGGGCAAGAACGGCCGCCATCCGTTGCCGGAACGCGCGGCGCTGGTCGCCGCGCTCAGGCGTGCGGGCCTGAACGAAGGTCAGCAAGTTGTCGCCTACGACGCCCAGGGCGGCATGTACGCAGCACGTCTGTGGTGGCTGTTGCGCTGGCTGGGCCACGATTCCGTCGCACTGCTCGACGGCGGCCTGAACGCGTGGCAAGCGGCCGGTCAACCTCTCGATACAGCGACACCGCCCGCATCCGAAGGCACGTTCAAGGCCGGTGCGCCGCTGGCGGTCACGTTTGACGTCGACGCCGTCGTGCGCAATCTGAGCACGCACGAACGAGTGCTGATCGATGCCCGGTCGGCGGACCGGTATCGCGGAGAAAACGAGACGCTTGATCCGGTTGGCGGCCATATTCCGGGCGCGCTGAACCGCTTTTTCAAGGACAACCTGAATGCCGATGGCCGCTTCAAAACCGCGCACGAATTACGCGAGACGTTTAGCGGGCTGCTTGGGGCGACGTCGCCTGATCGAGTGGTGCTGCAATGCGGTTCGGGCGTGACGGCCTGCCATAACGCACTGGCGATGGAAATCGCCGGCCTGCATGGCGCGGCGCTGTATGGGGGATCGTGGAGCGAATGGTGCGCGGACGGCTCACGGCCAGTGGCAACAGGCGCGACTGTCTGAGATTTATGCTTCGCCGCGGGTGAGAGCCAGCGAGCGACGCGAGTGGGCGGCGGTTTCGGCCGCCCATGCTGCAAAGGAGACGCGGCGAAGTCCGTAGCGCACACAGGATCGCGTCCGCGCTGCAGCCTCATCACTTCACGCCATGCTCCCTGAACCACGCCAACGCGCGCTTCCAGCCATCTTCCGCATCGGCTTTCCGGTAACTCGGCCGATAATCCGCGAAAAATGCATGCGGCGCGTCGTCATAAACCACGATTTGCGAGCCCCGCGCGACCGCCGGTCCCGTCGCAATCGCCTGCTTCATCTGCTCGAGCGAGTCCTGCGGAATGCTTTGATCCTGCTTGCCGAACAAGCCGAGCACCGGCGCCTTCAAGTTTGACGCGAGATCGAGCGGATTCGCCGGATTGTTCTGCGTCTTCGGCCCCACCACCCGTCCGTACCACACCACCGCCGCTTTAAGCTGCGGATTGCGCTCGGCGTACAGCCAGGTGATGCGGCCACCCCAGCAAAAACCATTGATCCCGAGCCGATGCAAATCGCCGCCATGTTCGCCCGCCCAGGCAACGGTCGAGTCGATATCGGAGAGCACCTGGTCGTCCGGCACCTTGGAGACGAGTTGCTCGTTCAACTGCTGCATCGATGTGTATTTCGACGCATCGCCTTCGCGCACATAAAGATCAGGCGCGATGGCCAGATAACCGAGTTTGGCAAAGCGTCGGCAGACATCGGCAATATGCTCGTGCACGCCGAAAATCTCGTGAATCACGATGATCACCGGCAAGTGCGTCTTGCCCAAGGGCTGTGCCCGATACGCGGGAATAAGCGTGCCATCGGCGGCCTTGAGCCCGACCGGACCGGCTTCCAGACCGTCGCTATCGGTGATGATGGTTTGCGCGGACACCGGCATCACGCAGGCGGCAAAACCGCTGCCGACCGCGGCCTTGATAAACGTGCGCCGGTTGAACGGGACATGCGGAACGAGGCTGTCGATATCAGGCGTAAGCATGCAAAGCTCCAGCGGCATGGGCCGCGAAGGACACTGGCACACGGTGCTAGCGAACCAGGCATCCGGTATGGGTAAGCCACGCCAACAGCCCGCAAGCCGAAAGCACGGCAACGACTAATTGATATCCGCTCTAAATCACTTTAGCCACTTTGAAGGGCCTGTTGTGCTCCAAAGCCGGCCGCCCATTCTAAACAACTCTAATGCAGCTTGACGCGTGGCGCGGTGGAGCGCCGCAGCCAGTGAGCGACCGTATCGAGCGCCATGCGCGCCCAGCCGTGCAGCGCCGCAATATGCATGCGGTACAGCGACTGATACATGAAGCGCGCGAACAGCCCTTCGATCAGCATGTTGCCGCCGATCAACCCGCCCATCAGACTCCCGACCGCGCTGAAATGCCCGAGCGACACCAGCGATCCGAAGTCGCGATACGTGTAGTCGGGCAACGGCTTGTCCTCCAGCCGGCGCTCAAGCGACTTCAGCAGGAAACTCGCCTGCTGATGCGCGGCTTGCGCGCGCGGCGGCACGTTGCGCCCGTCCTTCTCGCCGCCGGGCCACGGACACGCGGCGCAATCGCCGAGAGCGAAAATGTTGTCGTCGGTTTCCGTTTGCAGCGTGCGGCGCACGATCAGCTGGCCGAGCCGGTTAGTCGCCAGGCCGTCGAGTTTCGCGAGCACGCCCGGCGCGCGGATACCGGCCGCCCAAACGGTCAAATCCGCCGCGATGGTCTTGCCGCTCGCCGTGCGGATGGACCCGCGCGACACTTCGGCCACCGTCTCGCTCGTCATCAGCGAAACGCCGAGTTTGTCCAGCAAGTCGGCGGTCGCGGTGGACACGCGCTCGGGCAACGCGGGCAGAATACGCGGCCCGGCTTCGATCAGCACAATTCCAATATCGTGTTTCGGATCGAGTTTGTGGAGCCCGTAAGCGTGCAGCACTTGCGCCGTGTTACGCAATTCCGCCGATAACTCCACACCCGTCGCCCCGCCGCCGACAATCGCAACCTGAATCCGCGGCTGTCTCGGCCCGGTATTGGATGCGTTGGCCGCATCCGGCTCCGGTGCCCGGTACTCCGCTCGAATGCACGCCGCGATCAGCCGTTTGCGGAACAATTCGGCTTGATCGACGGTATCGAGTGCGAGCGAATTTTCTTGTGCACCCTGAACGCCAAAAAAGGCCGTCGTGCTGCCGATCGCCACGATCAGCGTGTCGTATTCCAGATCGCGCTGCGGCATCAACTCGCCGGCTTCATCGTCGAGAAGGGGGCCGAGCGTGACGCGTTTAGCCGCCCGGTCGACGCTCAGCAGATCGCCCTGCTGAAACTCGAAACCATGCCAGCGCGCCTGCGCGGCGTATGGCAGTTCCTGCGAGAAAGGGTCCATGCTGCCGGCCGCGACCTCATGCAGCAACGGCTTCCAGATGTGCGTGGAATTACGGTCAACCAGCGTGACTTGCGCGCGCGCTGCGCGCTTGCCATCTGCGCTGCCGAATTTGTCGCCAAGACGCGTGGCCAGTTCAAGGCCGCCCGCTCCGCCGCCGACGATGATGAAACGGTGCATGCACATTCCCCCAATGACATCATTCAAAACCAACTGGCGGCGATCCGCGCGCTCAGTGAGCCTCTTCCCAGTTATTGCCCACGCCGACTTCCGCCACCAGCGGCACCTTCAGTTGGGCGACGTTGCACATCAATTCCGGCAGGCGCTTGCGGACCTCCGGCAACTCGGCTTCGGGCACTTCGAGCACGAGTTCATCGTGGACTTGCATGATCATCTTGGTCTGGATCTTCGATGCTTCCAGCCAGTCCTGCACGGCGATCATCGACAGCTTGATCAGGTCGGCAGCCGTGCCTTGCATGGGCGCGTTGATCGCGGCGCGCTCGGCGCCTTGCCGGCGCGGTCCGCTGCCGCCGTTGATCTCGGGCAGCCACAAGCGCCGTCCGAACACGGTCTCGACGAAACCATCGCGCTTCGCCTTCGTACGCGTTTCGTCCATGTAGTTGGCAACGCCCGGATAACGCTGAAAATACCGGTCGATATACAGCTTCGCCGCATCGCGCGAAATTCCGATATTCGATGCCAGCCCAAACGCGCTCATGCCATAAATCAAGCCGAAGTTGATGACCTTTGCGATGCGCCGCTGATCGTTCGATACCTCAATGGGCGTCACGCCGAAAATCTCCGAAGCAGTCGCGCGATGCACGTCTTCGCCTTCGGCGAACGAGCGCATGAGCGACGGATCGCCCGAGATATGCGCCATGATCCGCAGCTCGATTTGCGAGTAATCCGCCGACACGATCTTGCTTCCCGGCGGCGCGATGAACGCCTCGCGAATCCGCCGGCCTTCGGCCGTACGCACCGGGATATTCTGCAAGTTCGGTTCATTCGATGACAAGCGCCCCGTCACCGCCACGGCTTGCGCATAGTTCGTATGCACGCGGCCGGTCCGCACGTTGACCATGCGCGGCAGCTTGTCCGTGTACGTGGACTTCAGCTTCGACAAGCCGCGATGTTCCAGCAAAATCTTCGGCAGCGGATAATCTTCGGCGAGCTTCTGCAGCACTTCTTCGTCGGTGGAAGGCGCGCCGCTCGGCGTCTTCTTGACCACCGGCAACTGCAGCTTCTCGAAGAAAATCTGGCCAATCTGTTTCGGCGAACCCAGGTTGAATTCGCCGCCCGCGAGCATGTACGCCTCGGCTTCCAACTGAATCAGGCGCGTGGCAATCTGGCCGCTTTGCACGCGCAGCAATTCACCATCGATCAGCACGCCGTTACGCTCCATCTTGCGCAGCACGCGCGACGTCGGCATTTCTATGTCGCGATAGACCTTGAGTAAATCCGCTTCATCGGCAAGCTGCGGATAGAGCGCCTGATGCAACCGCAACGTGATGTCCGCGTCTTCCGCCGCGTAGGGCGCGGCCTGGTCGAGCGCGACTTCATCGAAGCCAATCTGCGACGCGCCCTTGCCCGCCACCTCTTCATACTTGATGGTCTTCGCGCCCAGATGCCGCAGCGCGAGATTGTCCATGTCGTGCGGCCGGTGCGATTCTAAAACATACGATTGCAACAACGTGTCGTGCTCGACACCATTCAATTCGATACCGTAGTTCGCCAGCACTTGTTCATCGTATTTCAGATGCTGACCCACCTTCTTCTTCGACGGATCTTCAAGCCACGATTTAAGCTTCTGCAAGACCTCGTCGCGCGGCAATTGCAGCGGCGCATCCGGCCCGCGATGCGCAACCGGAATATAAGCCGCACGGCCCGGCTCGACCGATACCGACAACCCGACCAGTTGGGCGAGCATGGGGTCGAGCGCGGTCGTTTCGGTATCGAAGGAAGTCAGCTCGGCGGCGTTGATGCGCGCGAGCCATTCGTCGAATTGCTCCCACGTCTGCACCGTTTCGTAATGCCGTTCCATTTCGGTGGCCGGCGCAGGCGGCGTGTCCACCGGGCCTTCCACCGCGTCCGCAATCTCCACTTCCCGCAGCCAGGTCTTGAAACCGTGGCGCGTGAACAGGTCGCGCAGTTCGTCGCGGGCCTCGGGCCGCGCCGGAAGCGTTTCCTCGATCGACACGATCTGCTCCGTCAGGTCGCAGTCCGTCTGTACGGTAACGAGCTTTTTCGCCATGGGGAGGAACGTCAAAGCCTTGCGCAGATTGTCTCCCACCGCACCTTTGATTTCGTCCGCATGTGCCACGATGCCATCAAGGGTTTCGTATTGTGTGAGCCACTTCAACGCTGTCTTCGGCCCGCACTTTTCAACCCCCGGTACGTTATCGACCGTATCGCCGATGAGCGAGAGATAGTCGACGATCCGCTCCGGCGGCACGCCGAACTTACCCTGCACCCCGGCGCGATCGAGCGTCTCGTTGGACATCGTGTTGATGAGGGTGACATGATCCGTCACAAGCTGTGCAAGATCCTTGTCCCCGGTCGATACGACCACTTTCATGCCGCGCTTTTCGGCGGCAACTGCAAGCGTGCCAATGACGTCGTCGGCCTCCACGCCTTCGATCATCACCAGCGGCCAGCCGAGCGCTCGCACGATCACGTGGATGGGCTCTATCTGTTTGGAGAGGTCTTCGGGCATCGATGCCCGGTTTGCCTTGTAATCTGGATACCAGTCGTCACGAAATGTCTTGCCCTTGGCGTCGAATACGCACGCGCTATACTCTGCGTTGATGTCTTTTCGCAACCGCCGCAGCATATTGATCATTCCGTACAACGCGCCGGTTGGACCGCCGTCAGGGCCGCGCAGATCCGGCATGGCGTGGTAGGCCCGATAGAGATAGCTGGATCCGTCGACCAATAGCAGGGTCTTACCTTCAAGATTAAGTTCTTCAGGCATTATGAACAAAAGAAAAGTGATTCCGAGTCTGCGATCGCTCGCAGATCAAGAGCGCGCGACAGCCAAGAAGGCCCGCGCATCGTGGCAGATGTTCACGATTATGGCAGAGTTTATCGAGGCGACCGAGTACCTCTCCGAGATCCGTCCTGCCATCAGCATCTATGGTTCGGCGCGCCTGAAACCGGAGTCGCCGTATTACAAGCTCACCATAGAAATCGCGCAGAAATTCTCCGACGCGGGCTTCGCCGTCATCTCCGGCGGCGGCCCCGGCATCATGGAGGCCGCCAACAAGGGCGCCCACGCGGGGAAGTCGCCATCGGTGGGGCTGAACATAGAGTTGCCGCACGAGCAGTCGGGCAACCAGTGGCAGGATATCTCGCTGCGCTTCCGGCACTTCTTCACGCGCAAGGTTACGTTCGTGAAGAATTCGGACGCGGTGGTGGTCATGCCGGGCGGTTTCGGTACGCTCGATGAAATGGCCGAAGTGCTGACGCTGATCCAGACCAAGAAGTCGCGGCACGTGCCTATTGTGCTGGTCGGCGCCGAGTTCTGGGAAGGCTTGCTCTCGTGGTTCCGCAACACGCTGGTTCCGACCGGCGTGATCAGCGAGAAGGATCTCAACCTGATGCAGGTGATCGACGATCCGGACCAGGTGCTGGAAGCCGTGCTGCAGTTCTACGAAGACCGCGAGACCGCGGAAGAACCGCCGGCCGAAGGTAAGTCGGACGAAGACCGGATGTTCTATCTTTGAGGGCTTGATAGCAGATGCACTAAAAAAGCGGCTCCTTTCGGAGCCGCTTTTTTGCTTGATCGGAATGCTATTGGAACGCCACCTCGGCAAAACCGCGCAACTTCCGGCTATGCAGTTTCGATAGCCCGTTCATGCGCAGCAGTTCCATCGCCTTCACGCCGATCTGCAAGTGCTGATCCACTTGCGCACGATAAAACTGATCCGCCATGCCCGGCAATTTCAATTCGCCGTGCAAAGGTTTATCGGAGACGCAAAGCAAGGTTCCGTAAGGCACGCGAAAACGGAATCCATTGGCAGCAATGGTTGCGCTTTCCATATCGAGCGCAATGGCGCGGCTTTGCGACAACCGCTGTACCGGCTCACGGTGATCGCGTAACTCCCAATTACGATTGTCGACGCTCGCCACGGTTCCCGTGCGCATGACGTGCTTCAAATCAATGCCTTCGAGTTTCGTCACTTGCGCAACCGCTTTCTCCAGCGCGACCTGGACTTCAGCCAAGGCAGGAATGGGAATCCAGAGCGGCAAGTCGGCGTCGAGCACATGGTCTTCGCGCACATAACCATGCGCCAATACATAGTCGCCCAGACGCTGCGTATTCCTCAATCCCGCGCAATGTCCAAGCATGATCCACGCATGCGGCCGTAGTACGGCTATATGATCCGTGATCGTCTTCGCATTCGACGGACCCACGCCAATATTGACCATGGTGATGCCGCTGCCATCGGCACGTTTCAGATGATACGCGGGCATCTGCGGCAAGCGCAGAGGGGCTACGCCCTGTTGCTCCTCTTGGGAGTCGCCAAGATTTTCATTGCCGGTAATCACGTCGCCGGGTTCCACGAACGACATGTATTCGCTTCTATACGCCCGCGTTTCTTCATCGTCCGCACGTGACATGATCTTGCGGCCCAGCTTCACGAACTCATCGATATAAAACTGGTAGTTCGTATAGAGCACATAGTTCTGGAAATGCGTAGGCGATGTCGCGGTGTAATGCTTGAGCCGATGCAAGGAGAAATCCACCCGCGCCGCCGTGAATAATGCAAGCGGATGCGGTTCGCCCGGCGCCGGTTCATAGGTGCCGTTCACAATGCGGTCGTCGAGGAGCGCGAGATCGGGCATATCGAAGATATTGCGCATGGCGAGCAGCCGGTCGCGATCCAGGTCGCCTTCCAGGTGAATGCCTTCTGCAAATGCAAAGTGAATGGGCACGGGTTGCGCCGACACACCCACTTCAATCCCGACGTGATGGTTCTTGGTCAGCAGCCGCAATTGCTCGCGATAATAATGGCCGAATAAATCCGGCCGCGTGAGCGTGGTTTCGAAAATGCCCGGCCCGGCGACAAAGCCATAAGAACGGCGTGAATCGATTTGCGTATTCAACTCGGTCCGCACGCGCACGAACGGATAACACGCGCGCACGCGATGTGAAAAAGGTTCGTTTTTTCGATAGCGCGCGAACGCGTCGCGCAGGAAAGAGGTGTTGGCTTCGTAGATGGCCGATACCCGCGCAACCGCGGCCACGGGGTCGTCGAAAGACTCCGTGGGGAAGTTGTTGGCGGGGGTGGAATGGCTTGCTTGAGTCCGGTCGTTTGTCATGATCTTCTGCGCTCTTGTGATGAATCGACATTAACACGGAAGAACCACACGCCCATGAACACCCCTCCCGGCGATGCGTTTCTTCAACACCTTCCGCCGCGCCAACACGGTTTCATTGAAACCAGCGCAAAATAAGGCTTTTGGGAAGGAGTCAACGTCCCTTTAGTGTCCCCTTAGCGAGTGCGTTTTGCTAAAATCCGGGCACTCATCTGGAGAAACATCATGAAGCCGCTTCAATCTGTCGCCATCGCGGCCATTCTCGCCGCAGCCAGCATGGGCGCCTACGCGCAATCGGCCGTCGCGACGGATGAACCTCCGGCGCACGTCATGTCGCCGGAAGAGAATGCCGGCCTGCCAGACCTGAAGGCCATCAACCGGCCCGCCGCACAAGTTACCTCGAAGGTCGAAATTTCGCCGCCGCGCCTGCCGAGCTATCACGAGCAAAGCACGAACGGCACGGAAATCACGGAATATCGCGACAAAGGCAAACCCGTTGAAATCGATGTGCGCTCGAACTTCGGCACGCGTTATCAGATGAGCGCCCCCGCCGACACGTCGCCGACCGTCCGCGATAACGGCAAGCCCAGCACGCGCCTGCCTTCGTGGAACCTGAAGTACTGAGCGTTTATTGAAGGCTTGTTGAGCGTTTATTGAACGCTCAACCCCCTGCGACGACCGCCGTTTCATCCGCTGGGCCCAACGTTGCGCCGCCGTATGTGTCGTGTGCAACGTGTGTCGGCACCGCAACGCCTGACTGACGCGCCCGTCGCATTGCGTCGCCGGTCATCCTGCATGTTCACCCTCATCAAAGCTCTCCCGCATGGCCGTATTCACCGCTGTCACCGATTCCCAGCTCACCGACTGGCTGCAACACTACGAACTCGGCGAAGCCGTCGACTTTCGTGGCATTGCATCCGGTATCGAAAACAGCAACTTCTTCCTGACGACCACGCGCGGCGAGTATGTGCTGACGATCTTCGAGAACCTCACGGCCACGCAATTGCCGTTTTATCTCGATTTAATGCGTCATCTGGCGTCGCACGCGGTACCGGTTCCCGATCCCATGCCACGTCGCGACGGCTCGCTTTTCGGCACGCTGAACGGCAAGCCGGCGGCGATCGTGACGAAACTGGACGGCGCGCCGGAAATGTCGCCGGGTCCGTTGCATTGCATCGAAGTGGGTCAGATGCTGGCGCGGCTTCATTTGGCCGGCCGGGATTTCCCCGTGCATCAGCCAAACTTGCGCAGCCTCGCGTGGTGGCAGGAGAACGTGCCCGCCGTGCTTTCGCATTTGAGCGACGCACAGCGCGCGCTGGTCACCAGCGAACTCGAGTATCAGGCGGCGTTTTTTGCATCGGAAGAGTATCGGTCGATGCCCGAAGGTCCGTGTCATTGCGACTTGTTCCGCGACAACGTGCTGTTCGCGCATCCGACGGCCGATGAGACGCGGCTCGGCGGATTCTTCGATTTCTATTTTGCCGGCAACGACAAATGGCTCTTCGATGTCGCCGTCTGCGTGAACGACTGGTGTGTCGATCTGGCGACCGGCGCGCTGGATATCGCGCGGGTCAATGCGTTGTTGCGCGCTTATCAGACAGTGCGGCCGTTCACCCCGGCCGAAGCGCATCACTGGAACGACATGCTGCGCGCGGGCGCGTTGCGCTTCTGGGTGTCGCGTCTTTATGATTTTTACCGGCCACGCGAAGCCGAGATGCTAAAACCGCACGATCCCGGCCATTTCGAACGCATTTTGCGCGAGCGCATCAAAGTTGCGCCTCCTCCCGTTCACGGTAATTAATCAATGCAATTGATCGAAGTCCCCGCTAAAACCGGTTATGTGTGGTTCCGCCAGGGTATCTGGCTGTTTCGCCGGAATCCGCTCGCGTTTCTCACGGTGTTCTTCGCCTATCTGTTTGCCATGACGCTGATCTCGCGGCTGCCGCTGATCGGTCCCGTGCTGCCGCTGCTGCTGATTCCGGGCGTAGCCGTGGGGTTCATGGCGGCTTGCCGCAATACGATCGCCAAGAAACCGGTCTGGCCGACGGTGCTCGTCGACGGCTTTCGTTCCTATGGGCAGATCGTTGCCCGCCGCCTGCTGGTGCTTGGCGTGATCTATGTGGCAGCCATGGGTTTGATTTTCGCCGCGTCCGCGCTGGCTGACGGCGGCTTGCTGCTCAACTTGATGCTCGGCAACGGCCCGGCCGGTGACCCCGAAACCGTGGCGGCGAGCTTCAATCCGCTTGCGGTACTGGTTGCCATGGTCTGCTATCTGCCGGTTGCCATGCTGTTCTGGTTCGCGCCCATTTTGGTCGCCTGGCACGACGTGCCGCCGGTGAAAGCGCTGTTTTTCAGCTTCGTGAGTTGCTGGCGCAATCGCGGCGCCTTCGTGATTTACGGCGTGTTGTGGATTGGTATTGCGCTGGCCGTTTCTTTCGGACTCAGCGCGTTGATGCAGGTGCTCGGCGCGGCGCAGGACATGGCCCTCGCGGTGTTGATGCCAGCGTCCATCCTCGTGACAACCGCGTTGTATTGCTCGTTTTACGCGACGTATCGCGGCTGTTTCGGCGTGCAATCGGAAGAAACACCGGACATCCCGGATCCGTCCGAACCGCAGATGTGAGTGTTGCCCAATAAGCAGGACAGATGATTCGAACGCCGATGACTATTCAGTCATCGGCGTTTTTGTTTGAGGTTTCGCGAAGCGAGAACACGCGGTTTCCTTCGTGCGCTAAATATTTGCGTACACTTACGCCACATCCATTTTTAGCGTGTTCAGGTCGGACTGTCATGACTTCTACCCCGCAATTTCCGCTCGAACTCGATGCCCAGCTTTGTTTCGCGCTGTACTCGACTTCGCTCGCGATGACCAAGACGTACAAGCCGCTGCTGGATAAGGTCGGGCTGACCTATCCGCAATATCTGACCATGCTGGTGCTATGGGAGAGCGACGACCTCACCGTCAAGCAGATGGCCGAACGGCTAAGCCTCGATTCGGCCACCATGACCCCATTGCTCAAGCGCCTGGAAGCGCAAGGGTACGTCAAGCGCGTGCGCGGCATTGAAGACGAACGGCAAGTGCATATCCACCTTACCGATGCCGGCCGTGAACTGAAGAAAGCCATTCGCGGCATTCCCGGCGAGATCTACTGCGCCGCCGGATCGGATGCCGACCGGCTTATCAAGCTGCGGGACGATCTGGTACGCCTGCGCGCATCGTTAATGGAATACAACGACGCTTAAAACACCGATAGTCACAATCAATCACGTTCAGGTGAATTTAGTTAGTACACAAATTATTATCGCGATATATTTATTCTCGTTTGGCACCGCGTTACCGTATTTGGATCCTGCAGTACCCTTTCTGCCGCCGAGCGGCAACCATTGAACAGGAGAACATCATGAGCATTCTTTACACAGCAACCGCAACGAGCACGGGTGGCCGCGACGGCCGGGCAGTGTCGTCGGATGAAAACCTGGATGTGAAATTGAGTGCGCCGAAGGCACTGGGCGGCACGGGCGCAGCGGGCACGAACCCGGAACAGCTCTTTGCCGCTGGCTATTCAGCCTGTTTCCTGAGCGCAATGAAGTTTGTCGCCAGCCAGGAAAAGAAGACCATTCCCGCCGATACGACAGTGACCGCCGACGTAGGCGTGGGCCCGAATGACAAAGGCGGTTTCGCGCTGGACGTTGAATTGCGGGTTTCGCTGCCGGGACTGGATGCGGCTGAAGCGCAAAAGCTGGTGGAGACGGCTCACCAAGTGTGCCCGTACTCGAATGCGACACGCAATAACGTCGACGTGCGCGTCAAGCTGGTCTGAGCATCACAGCGTGGGCGCGCGGTTGAGCGACGAAAATCCTCGCGCCTGTCGCTCCAGCAAGCCTACGGCGCATAGCCCAGACGTCCCAGACGCAAAAATGCCGGCCTTGTGGCCGGCGTTTTTTTGCTTCGACAACGCCGTTTTCAGCGTGACGAATCCTGCTTTTCCTTCTACGAACTACGAACTCCGCAGAATTACTGCGCGAGCCACGAAGGATGACGCGAGTTTGCGCGACGATCCAGCTTCTGCATGCGGTATTCAAGGTCGTAAATGTCGCTGGCTTCGGCCAGGTAAGCGTCGTTACGCTCCTTGTCACGCTGGTCAGCGGATTTGGTCAGGAACAGGAAGAGGCGGCTGAGCAGATACATGGTGAACCTCGCTTGAGTGATTAGGGTAAGTACCTAGTGCTTTGAACGAAGTATAGGGTAATCCCTAATCAAATGCTAGTGCTCAAAAAAGAATCACGTTGATACGAAAGACTTTTTTACAACACTTGAGGCCTAGACCAGGGTTTCGTCGCGAACGGCTGATTGCACGCGGCGCTGGTATTTGAAGAATTCCCACAGCATGGCCGATGCGTCCGGCCCTTTGGATGAATGGAACTGCACGGTGTCGTCGCCGCCGCTCCAGGCATGGCCCAACCCACGGACGATGCACGTCTTGATAACCCGCCGCCCGCTTTTGACGTAATCCGTCACCACGCTGTCGGCGTGCGTTTCCTCGCGGCGCTCGCCGTTGCGCCAGGCGCCGTCAGCATCGATGAAACGGTTCAGGCGCAGGAATTCCGTCGTCAATTGCTCAGCGTTCGTCTTCGATACGACCGAATCCAGTTCGCCGTGGATGATGATGGCCGGCATGCCGGGGTAATCGGCGACATCGACGGCAGCGTCGATCAGGCCGACCGGATCGCTACGGCTGCCCCGCCGCATGGCGTCCATTGCGCCGATGGCGGAGCTTGCATCGCCGAAAACCACGCCTGAGTGCAAGCCGACCGCCGCGAACATTGATGGATATTTAACGGCGAGCATGGCTGCCAGCCCCGCACCGGCCGACATACCGGCCAGATAGATGCGTTCGGGGTCGAAATGATGACGCGCGACTGCTTCCCGCACCAGGGAAACGACCGCTGCCGCTTCGCCCCCGCCTGAGTTGGCGGAATTTTCGTACCAATGCCAGCAGCGATGGACGTGCGCCGTCTTCGATTGCTCGGGGTACAGCACGGCGAATCCGAACCGGTCAGCCAGCAAATTAATACGCGTGCCTTGCGCAAACTCTTCAGCCGATTGCTGGCAGCCGTGCATCATCACGACGAGCGGCATGTCCGTGAGGGACGCACCAGTCGGCAGATACAACGCGTACGCCAGATGGTTGACGAACCGGCCGGCCGTTGGGGGGGCCGAATGGAATGATCGGCTCCACTTTCCCGCGGCCCACGCCGAGGCGCGCGGCCTGACCCGCGACTCGCGTGCTACACGCGGTTTGGGTGTAATTTTGGGGGTGATCTTCGGTTTCGCCGCAGCCGGTTTAGCCGCCTTGGCGCGAACAGGCTTCGCCGGAGCGCGCGTTTTCGGCGCTCTGGGCGGAGCGATCTGTGTCGCTACAAGGCGTTTCAAGCCTCGTAGCCAGAGTTTTGTCAGGCTTTTTGGCATGGAATTCGGGTCCGTACACGGAGATGTGGCTCGTCAAACCGGTCGGGAAATCCATCGGGAATGACGAATGTTGTGCAGTGCACAATAGCATTTATTCCGCGACTGTGCGCGCACCACAGAATTTCACATTGCGTCACTTTGTCGTCACTTAGACTGTTGATAGGGTACGTTGCACGAATTTTGCATCGATCCATTGCAATTTATAGTCTCCCTCTAAAAATTTTTAAGGGCCACCCGGCAGGTATACTGTCGGCTTTCTCCCGCTCCGCAGAAACAATCTTCATGCCCGACTTGCCACTTTCGCTTTGGCTCTCCATTACTTCGCTCGGCAGCGTCGGCGTCATGATTCCGCTCGCGCTCGCCGTTGCCGCATGGCTGGCGCTGGGCTATCCATGGCGCTATGCCGCGTGCTGGCTTGCTGTGCTTGGCGGTGCCAGCGTCCTGGTCGCGCTGACGAAGATCGCGTTCATGGGCTGGGGTGTCGGTGTGCGCGACCTGGATTTCACGGGCATCAGCGGTCACGCGATGGTGTCGTCGGCGGTATTGCCGGTGGCGTTGTTCGTCGCGTGTTTACCGGGGCGGCAATGGGTGCGCGCGTTCGGCGTTTCCGTAGGCGTGCTGACTGGAATTGTGGTCGGCATATCGCGGATCTTCCTGAATGCCCATTCAGTGTCCGAGGTAGTGACAGGATGTGGGCTCGGTGCGCTCGCGGCGCTGGTGTTCGTGGTGTTCGCCTGGCGCGCTGAATCCGGCAAGTTGTCGGCGGCGCCGGTTGCGGTGAGCCTTGCGATGGTGGCTATCGTGCTGCACGGGATTTCGGTGCCGACGCAGCGCTGGATCACCGATATCGCCCTGCATTTGTCGGGCCGCGAGCAACCCTATATTCGCGCAAAATGGAAAGCGGGTCGCTATGACAAGCCCGTTGCACGTCCAGCGCATATTGATGTGCGGTTCTCGGGGACGACGGAATCTTAAAGGGGCGTTCGTTCGCGTCGTTGAGCGCGAATGAAGCGGCTATCGTTATAACCCCAAATATATTACGATGCGCTTTCTATTCCCTTCGACCTGTCCATCGTGTTCAATCTCAAACACTCGCTGATCGCTGCTGTCTTCACGTTCACACTGCAATCCACCGCCCACGCCGATGAAATCGTCGTGTCCGCTGCAGCAAGCCTGACCAATGCATTCAAAGCCATCGGCGACGCCTACGAGAAACAGCATCCCGGCACGAAAGTCCTGATGAACTTCGGCGCCTCCGACGTGTTGATGCAGCAAATCGTGAAAGGCGCGCCTGCCGATGTGTTCGCGTCCGCCGATCAAAAGGCCATGGACAAGGCTATCGACGAAAAGGTCATCGCCACTGAATCGCGCCGCGATTTTGCCGCCAACTCGCTCGTGCTGATCGTTCCGAAAGACAGCACGTTTGCGCCCGCCAGCGTGAAAGACCTCACGGCCGCCAGCGTGAAACGCGTGGCTTACGGCGATCCGGCATCGGTACCGGTCGGCCGCTATACCGAAGGCGCGCTCAAGCAAGCCGGTGTATGGGATGCGGTCAGCGCCAAGGGCGTGCTTGCGGCCAACGTGCGCCAAAGCCTGGACTACGTGGCGCGCGGCGAAGTGGACGCCGGCTTCGTATTCAGCACCGACGCCGCCGTGATGCCGGATCGCGTGAAAGTGGCGCTGAGCGTGCCGACGCAAACATCGATTACCTACCCGATCGCCCAGGTTGCTCAGAGCAAACACGCCGTCGATGCCCAGCAGTTCATCGCGTATGTGTTGTCGCCGGACGGCCAGAAGACGCTCGCGCAATTCGGCTTTAAACCGCCAGTGAAATAACGCGGCTCTATCAAACTTAGACTATGGACCAGGCGTGGATTCCGTTGCTGTTGTCGCTGAAAGTAGCGGGATGGGCGACGGCAATCGATGTCGTGCTCGGCGTTGCGGTGGCATTCGGCTTGTCGCGCTGGCGTTCGTCGGCGCGTGAGCTTGTCGACTCCTTGCTGACGCTGCCGCTGGTCATGCCGCCCACTGTCCTCGGCTATTACCTGCTTGTATTACTCGGCCGGCGCGGCGTGATCGGCGCATGGCTCGACAAGTTCGACATCCAGCTGGTGTTCACATGGCAAGGCGCGGTGATCGCGTCCGCCGTGGTCGCATTTCCCCTCGTGCTGAAGTCGGCGCGAACCGCATTTGAAACCGTCGATCCGCAGTTTGAACGCGCGGCACGCACGCTCGGCGTCAGCGAAACCGCCGTGTTCTTTCGCGTGACGCTGCCGCTTGCCGCGCGCGGCATTCTGGCTGGTGCATTGCTAGCGTTTGCGCGGGCGCTGGGGGAGTTTGGCGCCACGCTGATGATCGCCGGAAACCTGCCGGGCAGGACGCAGACGCTCTCGGTCGCCGTCTATGCCGCCGTCCAAGCGGGTGACGACAGCACCGCTAACATCCTCGTGATCGTCACCTCGGTTACGTGCGTGGTCATCCTGCTCGCAGCTGGCCGGCTGCTGCCGCAGCGCTCCACGGCATCGGTACGTTAGACACACATCAATGACCGCCCTGACCGTCCGCCTGCGCAAGCACTTCATCACGCCCGAGCGCGATTTCATGCTCGATATCGCGTTTCGTTCGACCAGTCAGCGCATCGTGCTGTTCGGGCCGTCGGGCGCAGGGAAAAGCCTGACACTGCAAACCATCGCCGGGTTGATCACGCCGGACGAAGGCGAAATTATCCTGAATGGAACCACGCTGCTCGATACCGCCAATGCGATCGACCTTAGCCCGCAAGCGCGCAGGATTGCGTATCTCTTTCAAGACTACGCGTTGTTCCCGCACCTGAATGTGCGCCAGAACATTGCCTTTGGCTTGAAGCGCGGCTGGTGGAATCCATCGAAGCACGTTGTTCACGCCGATGTGGACTACTGGCTGAACGCGTTCGACCTGATGCAGGTTGCGCGGCAGTTTCCGGCGCAGTTATCGGGCGGACAAAAGCAACGTGTTGCGCTGGCGCGTGCATTGGTCCCGCATCCGCAATTGCTTTTGCTCGATGAGCCCTTTTCAGCGCTCGACATGACCCTGCGCCAGCGCATGCGCCAAGAGCTGGCCGACCTTCAAAGCCGCCTGGATATTCCCATGGTGCTTATCACGCACGATCCCGACGACGTCGCCATGTTCGGCGATCAGGTCGTGAGTTTGCGCGAAGGCATCGTGCGACCGGACGATGCGCTCAACACCCTCAGTCCGTCACGCCAAGAATCACGCTCGACGCCTTGAACGCAGCGATAGCGGCCTGACCTTGCACCAGGCCGAGCGTTGCGACGCTCTCGTTGGTGATGATGGCCGTGACCGTGGTAGCGTCGTCCAGCGCCAGCGATACTTCCGCATTCACCGCGCCCGGCGTCACGCTCGACACCTTGCCGCGCAACTGGTTTCGCGCCGAAATCCGCATGGGTTCGGAAGACCCTTCGGCGTCATCGACCATCAGCATGACCCATGACGCCTTCACGAGCGCGAACGCTTCAACACCCTCCTTGAGACCAAGCGACGCGGTGCTTTCGTGCGTGACGACGGCGACTATCGACTGGCCGCCGGACAACCTGAGGTCCACTTCGTCATTGACGGAACCGCGCGTGACTTTGCTGACCGTGCCGAACAGCTGGTTGCGTGCGCTTGTCTTCATGCCGATTCGTCCAATAAGCCGCCAATCCTGCGCGAAGCCTTCAATTGCCGCGCCCGCGCGTTCCAGAAACGCCCGATGCTCCCGTTCGATCACCCGATAGGTATCGATCAGTCTCAGCGCTTTCGGCGTCAACGTGGTTCCCCCGCCGCCCTTGCCGCCCGTGGCACGCACGACGAGCGTGGTGCCGGCGAGGTTGTTCATGGTGTCGATGGCATCCCACGCCGCCTTGTAACTCATGCCGACCGCCTTCGCCGCGCCCGTGATCGAACCGGTCTGCTGGATGGCCGCGAGCAACGCGATGCGCGCCGCGCCGCCGAGCGTGGCGTCGCCGCTTTGAAACCAGACTGAACCGGCCACTTCGATGGGATCGTGCGGTGTACTACTGGATTCGTCGATCATGGGGCAGAGTGGTATGGATGTGCGGTTATTGTATCGATGCAATTCAGTTACTTGATGCGCGGCGGCTTTATCTTGCGCAGGATGCGCTCGCCTTCCGTTGCGCTCATCCGTTGCGCATTGACGGCAAAGCCCTTTGCCAAACCCTTTTGGAATTCCCCGGCCTCTTTCAGATCGGCGAGGCGCCGAGCAGCGACGGCGGCGTCGTTGCCTTCACCCAGGACGCTCTGCAGATTCCCCAACGCGTCTTCCACTTGCTTGCGGGTTTTGCGGGTCAGCATCGAGCGAAAAAACTCGAGCGCGTAACGTAAGCGCTTGGCGTGAATGCGCACTTTGTGGCGCTTCGCGGCATCGAGCGTGGTGAGATCGGGAGCCCGTTCGATCTTCCGATAATGCTTCGTGATGCGCTTCTGCGCATATTCGGCGAGCGATTGGTCCGTATGGTTCGGGGGCGGTGCGAGCGTGCCGAACCACTCGACATACGACAGCGCGAGCCGAGCGTATCGCGGGGAATTCATCGCTTCCTGCAGACGCCGGCGGGCATCGGTGCGATTGTTATCGGCTGCCTTTTGTGTCGGCTTCCATGCGGCCTTGCGATGCGGATCATCGGACGCAGCGTAAGCGGGCAGCGTGGTGTCGGTGAAGACGTCCCAGTCGCGGGCATCGCCCAGCAGGTCGCCGAACCATTTCAGGTCGGGCGCGATTCCGGTATTCCATGCATCGTCGATCCAGTCAGGGAAAAGCTTGAGCGCCGTCTTCAAGCGGCGCTGGGCCACGCGCAGCTGATGCACATGTTCGACCTCGAGGCCCGCGCGCGAAGCGGCATCGTTGCCGAACCAGTGCGCTGCGACCGACTTGCCGATCGCGACGAACGCATCCGTCGGAATCGCGTCTTTCGGCAGCTTCAGCTTGGCGGCCTTGACCGGCTCGCGCGACGTGTTGCTGACGGCGACGGGCACGATCAGGAAAGGCAGCGTCTCCACAATCTCATGCGCGGCCGCGAGCAACGCTTTGCGTTCGTCAGGAGCAGCCGTGAGGGTCAGGGTTGCCGGCTGATGATCTGTATCGAGCCGCAGCGTGGCGCGCACGTGAACGCCGGTATCCATCTCGCCGGGCGTGTCCCACTGCACGACCGCAGTCTCTGTAGCTTCGCTCAATGTGAAACCGGCATTGCCGATAAGGGTCTTCAAGTCACTCAGCGAGGCTTCAGACTTGATCCAGCCATGCAGCGTGTCGAAGGGCCCTGCTTCGGTTTCAATCCGCCGGATCAGCGGCCATTCCTGATGCATTGCCACGAACACCCGATGGTCATCGTGCGTCTCGATCCCGATCTCCCAATCGGCCAGCTTTGAAGTCACGTTCGAACCCAAATGATCCAAACCCGTCCCGGCTTTTTGCGACCGCAGCAAAAAATCCATGCGATGCGCCGTGGCGAATCGACCCAATCGCGCCAGCACTTCGTCCGGCGGACCATTCAGCGCATCCAGGGAAACCATCCTTAACTCGACGAGTTGCAACATAACTTCCTCATCATGATCGAGCGTGTTTATTGGGCAGCAAGTCGCAGACCGCTAATTCAAATCAGACGAATTTCAATCCTTTCAGGTGTCATCAAAACGCCATAAACCGTGTGCAAACATGGTCGACGTCATCGCCAGAAGCAACGCCTTTCAGTGTTTCGCCTTTCAGAGCGGCTTTAAGCCTGAATCCCCTTAAGCCCGAATCCCCTTACGTAACACGCTCAGCCTCTAAGCTCAAAGGACGTTCCATGCCTGACTTGACTCTTCCCGATAGTAACGACAGCAACGGGCCCCGCTCGCTCGGACGCCGGCTGAGCATGCCGATATTCCTCGTCGTGATTGGCGTGGGCATTATCTATTGCGTGACGCACCTGATGCACGACCTGGAGTCGGTCCAGCAGTCTTCAATACTGCCTTACGTCCTGCTCGGCGTTGCATTGATGATCGCGCTCGGATTCGAATTCGTAAATGGTTTCCACGATACGGCAAATGCCGTCGCCACCGTCATCTATACGCATTCGCTCGCGCCGAACCTCGCGGTCGTCTGGTCGGGCATGTGGAATTTTCTCGGCGTGCTGGTTTCCAGCGGCGCGGTGGCCTTCGGCATCCTGCAACTGCTGCCGGTGGAACTGATCCTGGGCGTGGGGACATCGCAGGGTTTCGCGATGGTCTTCGCGCTGCTGATCGCCGCGATCATCTGGAATCTCGGTACCTGGGCGCTCGGCATTCCTTCATCGAGCTCGCATACGTTGATTGGCTCGGTGATCGGCGTCGGCTTGATGAACCAGATGATGCACGGCCCGTCGGGGACATCGGGCGTCGACTGGGGCCAGGCTCTTGCAGTGGGCAAATCGCTGCTGTTCTCGCCGCTGGTCGGTTTCATCCTGGCAGGCTTGCTGCTCTATGTGATGAAGCTCGTGGTACGCGTTCCCGCGCTCTATAAAGAGCCGAAGAAAAATACGCCGCCGCCGTTCTGGATTCGCTGCCTGCTGATCCTGACCTGCACGGGCGTATCGTTCGCGCACGGTTCCAATGACGGCCAGAAAGGCATGGGCCTCATCATGCTGATCCTGATCGGCACCGTGCCGACCGCCTACGCGCTGAACAAGGCCGTTACGCCGGCCGAGACGCAAACCTTCCTGTCGGTCGGCCATCACGCGTCCGAAGTGCTCGGCAAATACACCAACGGCGCCGCACCGGTTGCCGATCCGCGCGCAACGGTTCAGCACTACGTACAAACCAAGAAGGTCGAGCCGGACACCGTAGTCGCGCTCCAGCAGCTCACCGATATCATCGATGGACAAGTTGGCCCTTCAGCATCGATGGCAGCCGTGCCGCAAAACATCGTGAATAACGTGCGTAACAACATGTACGTGACGTCCGAAGCGCTGCGTCTGATGGACAAGCAAAACGCACCCGCTTTCGCCGCCGATGACGCCGCCGTGCTCAAGAACTTCAAAGGCCAGCTCGATCACTCAACCAAGTTCATTCCGACGTGGGTGAAAGTGGCCGTGGCGGTAGCGCTCGGCTTGGGCACCATGGTCGGCTGGAAGCGGATCGTGGTGACGGTCGGCGAACGGATCGGCAAGACCCATCTGACGTACGGACAAGGGGCGTCGGCGGAACTGGTCGCGATGTTGACCATTGGCGCAGCCGACGTCTACGGCTTGCCGGTCAGTACGACCCATGTGCTGTCCTCGGGCGTGGCGGGGACCATGGCGGCGAACGGTTCAGGGCTGCAATGGCGCACCGTGCGCAGCCTCGCGCTTGCCTGGATCCTGACCTTGCCTGTTTCGATCGCCCTTGCTGCGGGATTGTTCTGGGTGTTCCGCGGGCTGTTCTGATCGTCCGCTGAGTTTCTTGCACGTTGCAGCACGTCAGAGCGCGAGCGGTTTTTCAAATCGCTCGCGCGTTTGCAGAATTTGCCGATAGCCGGCGGTTGTTTGTCCCTTCTCCGGCCGCCCTCCTCAATCCACTGATCTTTGCCGTCAGGCACACCGCTTGCTCTATCTAAGCGGCAATCGCGAGGGTATTTGGTGCTGCGGGACACGCAAGCTGAGGCAAACCGCCAATACTCACGCCGCATCACGCGCGGCATCGCCATTCACTCTTCAGCAGACTTTAATAAATAAGGAGAAGTGGAATGATCGGAACAATCTTGCTTGTCGTGTTGATCTTGCTGCTGCTAGGCGCTTTCCCCTCATGGCCGCACAGCCGTAGTTGGGGATACGGCCCAAGCGGAATTTTGGGCGTGGTCGTGATTATCGTGATCGTGCTGCTGCTTATGGGACGAATCTAGCGTTAAGTTGATCGGCGTGTCAGCTGCTTGGCCGTGCAGTCATGCGCTGACTTAACACCGACGGCGCCTTAGTCAAAGCGGGCCCTAGCCAGCATGCCGGGAACCGCTGCGTTATTGCCCGCCTAGGGAACGCTGCTAAAAAGAACGCCTGCCTGAGGGAGAACATCCCTGATGGCAGGCGGTTTTTATTGGCTTTTCATTGAGTGGTTTTGACCGCTCTTCGACAACCGCTAATCCAGGAGTACACATTCATGGATCTCCATCTTGAAGGCAAACTCGCGCTTGTTTCGGGATCGACGAAAGGCATCGGCCTGGCCATTGCCACCGGACTGGCGCGTGAAGGCGCGCACGTAATCGTGAACGGGCGCAAGCAAGCGTCTGTTGATGAAGCCCTGCAAAAGCTGCGAGCCGAGGTGCCGGATGCAAACGTGGAAGGCTTTGCCGGCGATCTCTCCGATGCCAGCCAGATCGATGCGCTGGTCGCGCGCTATCCGGCTGTGGATGTGCTGGTGAACAACCTGGGCATCTTCGATCCAAAGCCGTTCGAGGACATTCCGGACGACGAATGGTCGCGTTTCTTCGATACCAACGTGATGTCGGGCGTACGCCTGGCGCGTGCTTATCTGCCGAAGATGAAAGCGAAGAACTGGGGCCGAGTGGTGTTTATCAGCAGCGAAAGCGGTATTCAGATTCCCGTCGAGATGATCCATTACGGCGTGACGAAAACAGCGCAGTTGGGATTGTCGCGTGGGCTCGCCGAACACTGCGCAGGCACGGGCGTGACGGTGAACGCGGTGTTACCCGGTCCGACGCATTCCGATGGTCTCGATGAAATGGCCACGAAGGGCATGGGCGACAAGTCGTTCGCGGAATTCGAGAAAGGCTTCTTCGAAACGGCACGCCCGAGTTCACTGCTCAAGCGTTTTGCCACGACGGAGGAGGTAGCAAATATGGTGGTGTACGTGTGCTCGGAAGCGTCTTCGGCCACGAATGGCGCCGCGCTGCGAGTGGACGGCGGAGTCGTGCGGTCGGCTTTTTAGAACGTGGGTTGCCGCGCTAGGTCAGCATGCTAAAACGCAAGATCACACGCGCAAGACACGTCCATCCGGCCCGATCAGCGGCGGCAGGCGCGGCGTTGAGTCCGTGCCTTTGGGCGCCGTTTTCGCATGGCCCGGCATTGCCGGAGCGGGCGAAAGTGCAGGTGGCGCGAGGTTGGTTTTATCGGCGACTTGCTTGACGGCCGGGCCGCTCTTGCGCTTTTTCTTTGCCTGCGCCGTCAGCACGCCGCGCGGTTTGGCCTTCGATTTATGCATCTGCGCTTCGGGCGGATTCCAGACTTCGACGTATCGCTCAGCCGCTGCCGCGGCGAGCGGGCCCAAACCCATGAATCCGGCGAGGATCGCAAGCACGACGTTCGAAGAAAGAATGGATAAAGCAGATCTCACAACAAGTGCTCCAGAGTATTCAGTGTCCAACAGCGCGCGAAAGTATTGCGTCCAGCGAGCGCTGCGATGTGTCCAGTTCAAGCAACGCGCTGTCCAGTCGTTGCAGCGCCAATGCGACCGTACGGCCGCCCGCGCCCAGTTCAGGTTCGCTGCGCGTGGCGTCAAAAGCGGCCGATACCGCGCGCGTAGCCTGCACGTAACGCGCGAGTGCGGCGGCTTCAGCAGAAGAATGGCTGTTCATGTTTCTCGTCCATGCAAAAGCACTAACCTGTGCACTAAGCTGTATGAATATACAGTAATGCCGCGCGACGGAAAAGCATTCGTGCGGGAATCAGCAGTGTGCACGTAAACCCGTCTGGTTTTAAGTTGCACTTAATTGTCGGAGGGCACATTACAAACGCGAGCTTTTATCGCCGCCATCAAGGGCGGCTTCTATTCAGGGCTTTCACCGCGAGGACACGTCATGGCCGCCAGTGCATCGTTTCAGAACATCAAGTCCACGATGAAAACCGACCACTCCCTGCCGCTGCACGAATGTCGCCTTTCCGAGGCGGTGGAAAGGCCGTGGGGCAAGCCGTATCGAATGGTCGAGTGGGCGCGCAAGAGCGATCCGTGCAGTCAATTGAGTGTCGTGCCCGCAGAGTTCACGACCTCCGAGATTGCAGAAGTATTGCGCGCGCATGTGTCGGGGCGGCGCTACGGTCCCACGGATTCCGACGCGTCCGTGCAGCAAGAGTAAAACTAATCAGCGGGCGCGGCGGTTTCCAGCGCCGCTGCGCATCACACGAACAACGTTACGCGGCGCGGGTTGCAGTTAAAACTTGATAAAGTCCACAAATGGATTAATATACGAATCAAGTTCTTAATGAGACTTTTCCATGCCCCGCGCCCAACGCGTTCCGCGACCCGTTCCGCCGCCACACCCTTCCATTGCAGACATGTCCGCGGCGGGCTTGCGTGCATTTTTCAATATCGCTCGCGACTGGGCGCTGTCGGCCGATGAGCAGATCGTCCTGCTCGGCTCTCCCGGGCGATCCACCTTCTTCAAATGGAAACAGACACCGCAAACGGCGCGTCTTGGGCGTGACACGCTTGAGCGGCTTTCGCTTATTCTCGGCATCTATAAGGCGTTGCAGATCTTGTTGCCGCAAGCCGAAGCCGCGGACGGCTGGATCAAGCGCGCGAATACCGCGCCGCCGTTTGGCGGACGGCGCGCGCTTGACCGCATGCTCGCGGGCAACGTGAGCGATCTCGTGGCAGTTCGCCAATATCTCGATGCGATGCGGGGCGGTTGGGCGTGAGCGACCTATCCAATCTTCCGCAAGCTGAAAACGACTGGCACGCTGACTGGCCGCATATCGACCTCAAGTGGTCGCCGGCCTACCGCGTGATTCCCACGCGTTTTCCTGCCGTGAACCTGTTCGACCGCGTGGCGTCGCCGCAGGATTTCGATGCCCTCTACGCGCTCGAAGCCATGACCAATGACCGCTTGCGCACGGAAGTGGGCGACCTGGATCTGGTGCCGCTTGCCGAGCGACAGTTTGGCGCCGGTTACGGCCCGATCATGGCGGCTTTTACGCACCTGAATCCAAACGGCAGCCGTTTCTCCGATGGCAGCTACGGCGTGTTTTATTGCGCGCGCGACCGGCGTACGGCGATCGAGGAGACGCGTTATCACTCGGCGCTGTTTCTCGCGGATACAAAACAAGCGCCGCTGCGTCAGCAGATGCGGCTTTACACGGTGCTGGCGCAAGGCGGTGTCATCGATTTATGCAAGGGCCGGCTGGAACAAGCCGCGCTCGATCCCGCCATTCTTTCGCCATCCAGTTACGTCGCGGGTCAGGCGTTGGGACGGGCTGCGCGGGAAGCGGGTGCGCCGGGAATCGCGTATCCGTCGGTGAGGGATCACGGCGGTGAATGCCTCGCCGCTTTCCGCACTACTCTGCTACGCGATTGCCATCACGCGGCTTATCTGGAGTACGAATGGAACGGCGAGACCGTCACCAACGTCTTCGAGATGAGCAAGGTCGGATAGTTTGGTCCGAGCATTTAGCTGATGACCACAGCGGTCGACGACCGCACACGCGCAATTTTCTTCGTCGCGGGGCGCGCGGCCGTCGATGCAGCTTTCGGCGCGGCCGCCTTGGACACCGCCGCCAGCGCCTCGGTCGCGACATCTTTCGACGAATGCTTCAGCGCCGCCGCCTTCGCCTTTTGACTGGACTTCGCGAGCAGTCGCGCGAGCCGAGGATCAGCTCCGTTAGCCGGATGCTTGCGGCCTCGCGCTGCTTCGCGAGCGCGGCGCTTCGCGTCTTTTTCCAGAAAAATCGCGAGCATGGCTTCATCGGATTTCAGGCCGGAACGACGCGAGGGCGGGAGTTCATCGGCCAGTTCGCCGGCTTCGAAAGCTTCGATGACCGCTGGGTGGACATAACATTTGCGGCATACGGCCGGCGTATTGCGCAATATCTTCGATACCTCCTTGATCGTGCCGACCACATGCTTGCGAGCTTCGGTCACGGTTTCCCACGCCAGCTTGCGCAGCGCGGCCAGCGCGAACACGCTGCCGGCCCATGTCCGGTAGTCCTTTGCGGTGAAGTCGGCGCCGGTGATGTCGTGGAGGTAGTCGTTGATATCGGAGGAGCTGACGGTGTGGCGATCTCCGTTTGCGTCGAGGTACTGGAACAGGTCGTGGCCGGGAAGGTCCATGCAGCGTTTTATGATCCTGGCGATGCGTGGGTCGCTCACCGAGACATCGTGTTCGATCCCGCTTTTGCCGCGAAACTGGAAGCGCAGCGTGCCGGATTTGACGCTCAGGTGTTTTTTGCGCAGGGTGGTGAGTCCGTACGACTTATTGTCGCGAGCGTATTCTTCGCTGCCTACGCGAATCAGTGTGGTGTCGAGGAGCCTGACAACGGTGGCCAAGACCTTGTCGCGGGGCATGCCTTCGAGTTCGAGGTCCCGGGTGACGCGTGCGCGCAGTTTCGGCAATACCGCGCTGAACGCCAGCATCCGTTCGTACTTGGTGGCGTCGCGGGTTTCGCGCCAGTGCGGGTGATAGCGATATTGCTTGCGGCCACGGGCATCGCGGCCGGTGGCTTGCAGGTGGCCGTGTGAATCAGGGCAGATCCAGACGTTGGTGTAAGCGGGAGGGATCGCGAGTGCGTTGATGCGTTTGATGTCGGCATCGTCGGAGAGGCGGTTGCCCTGGGTGTTGAAATAGACGAAAGCGCCGTTTTTCCATTCGCGCGTGTAGCCGGGGCGGGAATCGTCGACGTAGCGAAGACCTGGAGGCAGGTCTTCTGGGCAGCCTTTGATCTCGCTTTGCGGTTGTTGGTCAAGGGGTGCTGTCACTGCGTGCCTCGCTTTGGTCTCGCTCAATTGGACTTGTTTCAAGCAATGTCCATTCCAGAGGCCGTCGTTCGCACTTGGGGTTGGTTAGGGTTGGTCTTGGGGTTGCACGGGTTCTTGCGTTAGCGGTCTCGTTCATTGCCGGGTTGCACGGGTTCTGCGTTAGCAGTCTGAGTCATTGCCGGGTTGCTGCTTTCCAGGTCTTCGCGCGTTTTATTCTGGCTGATTTCTTTATCACTATTAGCCACTGCGCGTGGCGGCGCGTCATTTCTTTGTCCAAAGCGACAAAGAAACGAAGCAAAGAAAACGCTTTCACCGCTCTACCCTAAGTGTCCACAGCGTGCAGTTCCATTTCATAGGTGCCCCAAAAGCACGGTGCTCGCAAGAGCTTAGGATGTGTGAAACCCTCCTTCTCGCGAATCCTGACAGTAAAACGCTTCGCCCCGTACGCTCTCGGGCAAGCACCCGTGTTCAACGGACCCGCGCGGCCTCACCCGTATCTACCGCTACCGTTGTTCGCGGGTTAGCCGCCGGTTTGCGCCGCCATGTTCGTGGAAACAGCCTGCTCCCGAGTTCCAGCAGGTTGGCTGCGTGGTCTGACTGCAACTTTCATGGACTAAGTTGCGGCCGCAAGCAGATTGATTGCGTCACTTGTTCGTAGGCGCCTGCTTAGCCTGCACGTTATTTTCGTTGGCTACGGCCTCACGGATTTAGCGGCATGGTTTCTTGGTGGGTTGGCGGTGTGATTCGTCATGCGTACTAATTTGGTGGATGGTTCACGCGGATAGCGCGGGGTGTCCCTTGGGCAGGTTCAATCACTGGTGGCGCAGCGTGGGGTATCCGTGTTCGGAGAAAGAGGGGTTCACACATTCTAAGCTCTTGCGAGCACCGTGCTTTTGGGGCACCCATGAATCAAAACTGCACGCTGTGGACACTTAGGGTAGAGCGGTGAAAGCGTTTTCTTTGCTTCGTTTCTTTGTCGCTTTGGACAAAGAAATGACGCGCTGCCACGCGCAGTGGCTAATAGTGATAAAGAAATCAGCCAACATAAAACCCGCGAAGGCCTAAGAAGCAGCAACCCGGCATTGACCCCGACCTGCTAACGCCGGAACCTAGCACAACCCCAAGACCACCCCCGACCAACCAAACCCCAAGTGCGAACGAAACCCCTACGGTAATGCCAACTCCCTGGCCCCTTCCGCACTCGCCCAACCCTGTTTGACTGACCAACGCTGATCAGTACCCGCCTCAACAATGGTGAGCCGCCCATCGTCGGAATAAGCCCCGGTATCGATAAAAATCTGCGACCCGATCCGCTTGATCGCCTTCATGGGCGTGTGTCCGCAATAGGTCGGCGATAACCCCCGCTGCCACGCAGCCTTCCCCGTCCCCAGCGCAAGCGACCTTCCCCACAACATCTGCTGGCGAACCTCGTCAGGGAAATACGCGACCTCCAGATCAGCATCGCTGCCAAAAAACTCGGCGTGCAGCACGTTGAACCGCGTCGGACCATCGCCGACAATTCTTACCAACGGAACACTCGCCAACTTCTCGGCAATTGCGTCCAGTTGTTCATCGGACAAATTCGCCGCCCACGCGCCGCCAATCGAATACCACATGTGGCGCGGCATTGTGCCCGCAGCAACCGCGCACAACGCATCTTCGTGATTGCCAAGTACAGGGTAGAACCAGGGCTTATCGAGCAGGTCGATTGCTGCCAGCGAATCGCTGCCGCGATCGACCAGATCACCCACGGAAAACAGGCGATCACGCGAACCATCGAAAGCAATCTCGCTAAGCAGATAACGCAGCGCGTCGACGCAGCCGTGCAAATCGCCAACCACAAGGTCACGGCCAACTTTGTTCGCCGGATGCCAGCAAACGACAGGATGAGTAGAAGCAGTCATGGCAACAATCTTAATCTTACAAAACGCACAGTTATACGCGCCAACTCGCATTGCAACAAATTACACACCCACATTCTGGAACGACCACTACCAATGTGCAATACGCCAGGCTTAGCGCAGCAATAATTGCCGCACTAAGCCGGGAGGTCAACGTAGTTATTGCGGGGTTGAACGGAGTTTGGCGACCTGATCGGCGGATGTCGTCGACTGCGGATTGCCAAATGTCTTGGTCACGTAATTGCTGATCGCTGCAATCTGTTCATCGCTAAGTTCATTGGCGAACGCTGGCATAAAGGCGGATGCGTCTTTTGTCTGACGGTCCACGCCGTGCAGCATGACCATCGTCAGGTTATTCGCGGCCGACGCCCCCACCACGCTGTTATGAATCAGCGACGGGTACGCTCCCGGCGCGTTGCCGCCCCTGCCCTCGCCGGTCCAGCTATGACACGTCGCACAGTTGGCGATAAACAATTGCGCACCGTTCACGCCGCTGATCGTCGTGCCGCGCATCGCGGTGACGTCCGCGTTGGTCGGCTGGCCGAAGGAATTGCGCGGGTGGATATCGCCGCCGCTTTTCGCCGGCACCGAGCGCAGGTACACCACGATCGAACGCAAGTCCTCAGGCGTCATGTACTGCGTACTGTTCTGCACGACGTCCGCCATCGCGCCCGCCGCGTTCGCCCGGCCATGTGCCACGCCGGTCGAGAGATACTGCGTCAGATCGTCGTCGGTCCATCCGCCAACGCCCGCTGTCTTATCAGGCGTGATGTTGAACGCGTGCCAGCCGGATAGTTCGGCGCCGCTGAAGCGCTCGCTCGTTTTCAAACCCTGCATCACGTTGCGAGGCGTATGGCATTCCTCGCAATGCGCAAGTCCGCCAACCAGATAAGCGCCGCGGTTCCATTCTGCACTTTGCTGCGGGTCCGGCACGAAGCGGCCTTCCTTGAAGTTGAACATGTTCCAGAACACCATCAGCCAGCGCTGGCTGAACGGAAACGACAGCTCATTGCGCGGCGGCGTGTAGTGGATCGGCGTCAGCGTATTCAGATAGGCACGGATCGCGAGGACGTCCGAGTCGGTGACCTTCGTGTATTCGGCGTAAGGGAAGGCCGGGTAAAAGCGCTCACCGCCTTTGCCGATCCCGTCATGCATCGCACGAAGGAAATCGGCGTCGCTCCAGCGGCCAATGCCGGTATCCGGATCGTTCGTGATATTCGGCGTATAGATGGTCCCGAACGGCGTGTTGATCGGCAAACCGCCCGCAAATGGACGGCCTTTGTCAGCGGTATGACACGCCACGCAGTCGCCCGCGCGCGCGAGGTATTCACCGCGCTTGATCAGCGTCGCGCCGGCCAGCGCGTCGCGCTGCACGACCATGGGCTCGGGCGCGGCAGTCTGCGCGTGCGCCGATTGAATCAGCGTGTGAAAACTCATGCCCATGATGGCGAGCGCAAGGGCAGCGAGCGTGCCGCCCAAACGCTTGTTAAAGATTTTCGCGTCGCGAGGTTTGGGGTTCTTCATCGTGGGGCTCCGTCGGCGCGCAATCAAAGTTCTTTCTTCAGCTTGTCGGCAAGACGCAGCGACAACGCCGACAAAGTCAGCGTGCAATTCACCGATGCCGCCGTCGGCATCACCGCACTGCCGGCCACAAAAAGGTTCGCGTGGTCATGCGTGCGGCACTCGGGATCGACGACGGAATCCTTCGGGTCCGCGCCCATGATGGTCGTCCCCATGATGTGATTGTTCGGAGCGAATTTATCGTCGAAGGTGATCTCCGTGCCGCCGAACAACTCCGCAATCCGCGCGTAATGCGTGCGCGTGTCGGCTGCGCTTTTCTTCACGTAATCGTTGATCGAGTAGTAGATCTCGGGTTGCGGGATCCCGAGCGAATCCTTGTGATCCGACGATGGAATCACGCGGTTCTGCGGCTCGGCCAGATGCTCGTGGAAGCTGTTGATGCTCATCGTGCGCGCCGCGCGGTCGCGGATCTGCCGATCCAGTTCCGCCCCGGTCAAGCCCTTTGCGATCAGGTCCGCCGTGACCGACATGGTGGGCACGCCATTCGATAAATGCAGCTTCTTCGCCGAGTATTCCGAACGGAACGCACCGTCACGGAAGTTCACCACGGAGGTCATTTCCATTGGCCCGCGTCCCGGCCACACCGGCTCGTTGGCGAGGAAGGTCACGCCGGTTCCCGGGTGATCCATCAGGTTGCGCCCGACCTGGTCCGAACTATTGCCAATGCCATTCTTGAATCTGTCGGACACGGACTGGAGCATCAGCTTCGGCGTTTCAATACCGTTAGCTGCGAGCACGAAGAGCTTGCCCGTGACACGCGCGCTGTTGCCGTTCGGGTCTTTGTAATGGACCGCGGTGATCAGGCCTTTATCGTCGCTTTCAATCTGGTAGACGACTGCTTGCGCGATCAGCTTCGCGCCTGCACGTTCGGCTTTCTCCGCATGCGTGATGCCGTTGTACATGGCGGCGATCGGGCAGATCGGCATGCAGTTGTTATTGCCGCAGCAAGTCGGGCGGGCATCGTAGGGGCGGCTGTTGCGCGCTACCGGTTCCGGCACGACGTGAAAAGACTGCGCGTTGAGGACATCGGCGAAACGCTGATCCATGTAGGACAGCGGCAGCATGTCCATGGGATACGGTTTGGAACGCGGCGAGCCGAGATCAACATTATTGCCCGGACCGGACACGCCAAGTTGCACTTCGGCGGCGAAGTACCAAGGCTCAAGCGTCTCATACGGGATCGGCCAGTCGCGACCTACGCCGTACAGCGTCCTCAACTTGAAATCGGCAGGCAGCAAGCGCCATGCAGCAGCAGCCCAGTGCCAGGTCGTCCCGCCTACGAGCCGCAAGTATTGAGACGCGTATGGATACTCGCCTTTCTGGATCAGGTAGTTGTTCTCGGGCGAATACTCGGGATGCGGCGCGTAAGGCGTCGACGGATACGGTGTAGCGAAATCGGCCTTCGCCGGTGAGTTACGGAAATTCTCGACGATCTGCCAGCGCGGAATGCGCGGCCCGGCTTCGAGCAGGATCACGGAGGCGCCCGCGCTCGCGAGCTGATGCGCGACGAGTCCACCCGCAACCCCTGATCCGACGACCACGACATCGGCCGAATTCGAATTTGCCATTTGTTCTTGTCCTGTGAGGGGTGGTTTTTATTTGCTTCGGCCGCGCCGACAAATAGGCTGACATGCGTGCTGTCACCTGACTGTCAGGTAGCGTGCCGGCTTGATGCTTTTCTTGATGCGTGACTTTCTCCAGGCGTACTTTCAAGCCGCGCCGGGAGGCTTCTGCGTCCAGTAGAACGGCGCGTCACGGCAGTACGACGGAATGGTCAGCACGTCGTTGACGGGATCGAACATCAGCGCGCGTTCGTAAGCGACCACGCTCACGCGCGGCGCATCGCCGACGAGACCGAGATACCACGCCCGCATGATCGCGGTGACCGTGCCGGCAAGCTTGGGCGTATCCGACTTGAGCGCCTGCGTCACCGTATCCGAGGGCACGCCGCCATGCGCCGCGAGCCAGACATTCAACGCGCTGACGTTGCCGACGAACTCGCTGTCCGACCTCGACAGCGCGTCATACACGCGTTGCGCCAGCGCATGATCGAAGGCCGTGCGGCCAGTCAGTTTGCGTGAAAGCAGCAGGAAACCATCGAGACCCGCAGGCGGGGTATCGGCGAAAGCCTGAGTGAAGAATGCGGGAAAACCGAAACCCGCGGACGTGAACGCGAGCGCCACTGCCGACGCGCACGCGCCAAGAACAAAACGCCTGCGAGTGGCAGACTGTGCACGCGCCATGGGGTGGTCGAGTTGTGTCATGTGATGAGGTCCAAACCGCGTTGTCCAGAGGGGCGATGACCGGGTGCACGTGTCAGGCGCACCTGTCGATATCCCCGAATAGTTTCTTGAGGCGCGCCTTGCGGCGGCCGAAGCATGCACGATGAACCGATTAATAACCAGCCCTTGGGCCGTTGGTAATTGAAAGCTGCACGGGCAATAATCGCGGCACTTAAAGTAGTCGAAGTACAGGAAGCACCGATGGATAGCACCATACGGTCCCGCGCGAGCTCAGCGCTATAAAAACTGCCACCACTGTCACCTGTTATTACCAGGCCGCTATAAAAAATGAATTTTGTTCCCCAGGTAGTTCGCTATCGTCCGCGCGCGGTCATTGCACTCGTGATTGGTGTGATCGTGGCGCTTTTGGTTCCACATGACCTCCCACTGATCGTACGCAGCCTCATTGGATGGGACAGTACCGTATGGCTGTATCTCGCGCTTATATGGATTCAGATGGCGCTTGCACGTCAGGATAAAGTGCAGAAGCTCGCCGCCCGCGAGGACGAGAACGCAGGCATGGTGTTGCTCATCATCAGCCTGGCTGCCATAGCGAGTCTTATCGCGATTGTGTTTGAACTGGCCGCAGCCAAGAACCTCGGCGTGCGTGGTCAACTGCTCCACTATCTGCTGACCGCTTTCACGATGCTGGGCGCATGGTTCCTCATTCCAACCATCTTCACCCTTCACTACGCGCGCCATTACTATCAGTCGACAGGCGACGAGCCATCGCTCAGATTCCCCGATGCGCAACTGAAGCCGGACTATTGGGACTTCCTCTATTTCTCATTCACTATCGCGGTTGCGTCGCAGACTTCAGATGTCGTGCTCTGTTCCAATGAAGTCCGACGAGCGGCACTCGCGCAATCCGTCCTGTCATTCTTCTTTAATGCCGCAGTGATCGGTCTATGCGTCAACACGGCAGCGAGTTTGCTTTAGCCGCGACCAAGTCATGAAGCAAATATTGCCGTCATGCTTGATGAAAGTCGGGCGTAATTGCCGTAACAAATAATTAGTTTGGATGGCTGACAATCCCGGCTGCGCTGGCAGATGACCCGCTAAGCGAGTAAGCGCACCGACACGCTCGTCTTTCGTATATCGATTCCCGAACAACCCGTGTAAAAACGCCGCTTGCAACGCGTGCTTTTTTACACGGCTCCTTAAGTCTGCTGAATGCCGGCCGTAGCGCCAATCAGTGCCTATCGCTTTCCCGCGGTTTTGGCAGATTTCCGCAAACATGGCACACGCCTTGCTCTAGCTCTCTGGCTTCCCCTCTCCCCTCCGATAAAAGCACCGGACGCATGCGCCGCAGATTTTCTGCCCGAGCGCATCCCATCGCTTTTCATCCATCAAACGCCAGGAGTCAACCTTGTCCTTGAACGTCTTGCTTGTCGCTTCCGAGGCTGTACCGCTAGCCAAAACCGGCGGATTGGGTGACATGGTCAGCGCGTACGCCGTTGCATTGCGAGAGGCCGGAGTCGATGCCGCTATCCTGCTCCCGGCTTATCCGAACGCGCTGCAGATGGTCGAGGGATTGCAGAAGGTTGCTTCAGTGACGGGGCTTCCCGGCGGAGATGGCGCGCTGTATCGCGGTCGCATGCCGGACACCGGCGTGCCCGTGATCCTGCTGCGCATGGATCATTTGTACGCACGCGAAGGCCTCTATCAGGACGCGAAAGGACGCGACTACGAAGACAATGCGATTCGTTTCGCCTCGTTGTCGGCCGCAGCGGTGAAGATTGCTCAAGGCGTTCGGGGTTTCAAGAAGCCGGACATCGTGCACGCGCATGACTGGCATTCAGGCCTCACGCCGCTCTTGATGAAGCAAGCGGGCGTGCACGCAAAAAGCGTTTTCACGATCCATAATCTGGCGTTCCAGGGCAACTATTCGCTCTCGCTTGGTGCAACGCTCGGCGTGTCCGCCAAGTGGCTCGTGCCCGCGTTGACCGAACCGAAAAGCATCGAATTTTATGGTGCATTGAGTCTGATGAAAGCCGGCATTGTGCACGCCGACCATGTTGCTACCGTCAGCGAAACGTATGCGCGAGAAATCCTCACGCCGCGCTTTGGCCACCTGATGGAAGGCGTGCTGCAAAGCTGCGCCGGCAAGTTGTCGGGGATCATCAACGGGATCGACTTGAATACCTGGGATCCGAAGACCGATCCGCAAATTGCCCGTCATTATTGTTTCGACGATATGCGCGGCAAGCATGCCTGCAAGCGCGAGCTCCAACAAATGTTCGGCCTTCCCGTCGACCCGTTCGCG
The DNA here is from genome assembly GCF_964252755.1 of Caballeronia sp. LjRoot29. Taxonomy (NCBI): domain Bacteria; kingdom Pseudomonadati; phylum Pseudomonadota; class Betaproteobacteria; order Burkholderiales; family Burkholderiaceae; genus Caballeronia; species Caballeronia sp. LjRoot29. The sequence continues at coordinate 82,298 of NZ_CAXUPU020000023.1, forward strand.
CCGGTCATTGCGCTGGGTAGCCGGATGACATCGCAGAAAATGGCCGATGTCGCCGTGGAAGCGATTCCCGCACTACTGGAACACTATCCGCGTTTGCAGATTGCGGTGCTTGGCAAAGGCGAGGCCCATTTGGAAGCCGCGTTCCAGCGGCTGGCGCAAACCTGGCCGGATCGGGTGGGCGTCTATATAGGTTACGACGAGCGCCGCGCGCACATGCTGCATGCCGGCGCCGATATCCTGCTGCATGGCAGCCGCTTCGAGCCGTGCGGCCTCACGCAAATCTACGCCATGCGTTACGGCACCTTGCCGGTGGCATCGCGTGTGGGCGGGCTGGCGGATACGATCGTGGATACGGCGGAAGCAACGGACACCGTCGGACTTCAAACAGGCTTTCAGGCATCGCCCCTTAGCGGCTTCGAGGGCGCAACGTCCTCGCGCCCGGCGACCGGATTCCTCTTCGACGGCGAGGGTGCTGAGGACTTGATCGCCGCCGCCGCGCGCGCGATCGACGCTTTCATGCGTCCGCAACAATGGCGCACGCTTCAACGCAACGCGATGGCACGTGATTACGGATGGGATCAGGCGGTAGCGAAATACGTCCAGCTATACGGGGGTCTCACCGACGCACGTCCGGCCAAAGCACCGTTGCGCGCGCGTCGCGTACCAGCCGAGGTTCGGGCCGTTCCGGCCACGGTCGAAGCAGATCGCCGCAAAGCGGAACAGGTGCAACTCGTCGCACGCAGCGCCTGACGTTCCACACTACCCTTTTCGATGGTACGGTTACACGGTTGGCCGCCTGGCGCGCACTGGATTGCATTGCAATTTACAGTGCGCGCCCGGGCGAATGTCGTCTGACCTGAACCCGCATGCTGGGCGCGAATCATTGGCTACCTTCAGGCTCCGACATACACCAGGAAACGCGAGGGCGCGGCACGCTACGTGCTGTGTCCTTCAAGCGACCCTGGCGCCGCACCGAACGGCGTATCGCCCGGTAAAGATACGCACCGCATTCGTCACCCCGGAATTGGTGCTTTGAAGACTGTCTGAGGCTCGTCTGCCGTAGCCGTTCTTGCGGTTGGTTTATTGCCTGGTTGAGCGCGATCGCGTTTTCCCGCATCCACGCCATAGCAGGACGAACTGGAAAAGACGACCGATGGAACACCATCACATGCTTCAAGCGTACGCGCCAAGAATTTATTTCATCGACCCGCTTCTCGTCGGACCATTGCCTGACTGGTCCGCACAATTCGAACATGCCGCCGCGCTGGGCTTCGATCACGTTTTGATCGGCGCGCCCTTCCAGCCGGGCAGCAACGGCCATCGACAGGCCGTGGCGGATCATCACAAACTCCACCCCGTATTTGACTCCAACGCGCCTGCGAGCGAAGGTTTGCGCCTGCTTGCAGACCAGGCGAACAAGCATGGCCTGACCTTGCTGGTGGATATCACGCTCGACCAGGTCAGCGCCGAAGGCGGCCTGTTCCGCGATAACCGCCACTGGTTCCATCCGTTCGAAGCGGCTGAAGCCCGGCTCGACCCGCGCCACGCGCCGCATGAAGAAAGCGCGGCGCATGCGAATTTCGGCGACGGCGAAGCGGCCCAGGCGCTGACAGAATGGTGGGCGCGCGAGTTGATGCTGCTCGCCGATGCCGGCATTGGCGGTTTTCGTTTCGAGGCGCCGCACAAGGTTCCGGCGCACGTATGGCGCAGGCTCGGTGCAGCCGTTCGCGAACGTCATCCGCAAACGAAGTGGCTTGCGTGGACGGTCGGCATCAGCCGTCACGATCTCGCAGGTCTTGCCGATGCCGGTTTCGACTCGGTGTTTTCATCGTCGCGATGGTGGGATTTCCAGAGCAACTGGCTCTTCGATGAACACGCCGCGCTATTCCGTATTGCGCCGCCCATCGCGTTTCCGGAAGAGCCCTACGGCACGCGCCTGCTACACGACTTGCCCGACACCAGCGACTCGTCGCTGGTCGAGCGCGCGTATCGGCGCGCGTTGTACACGGCGGCGGGCATCGGCACAGGCCTGCTCGTCCCGATGGGCTTCGAATACGGCGTGACGCAGCCGCTTACGTACAACCATGGCAGCGCGGAAGAATTCCGCCGCGCGAAGGAAGGCGCGCGCTTTAATGTATCGGCGGAAGTGGCCCATGCCAACGCGCTGCAACGCAACTCCGCGGCTCTGGCGAGCATCGGCGAGCTGCGCGCACTGACCGGCGCCGGCACCCCTTACGCGGCCATCCTGCGAGGCAGCAGCCCGGATCTGCGAATCGCGGCCGAGGCGGCGCTGATCGTGCTGAACCCTGACCTCACGACGCCGGTTTATGTCGATACCCGGCATCTGCTGGACGGCGCACCGGGCAACTTCACACGGTTCCGCCCGATCGACGAAGACACGACGGAAACACCGCTGCCGCTCGAGCCATTCTTGTTGCAACCTGGCGAAGTGCGTGTGCTGCGCGGCGCGGCCGAGCCGCCCATCCTGCTCGCGCAACCGCAGGTCAGGCGCGGCGCCAAGTCGGCCGACAAGAAATCCGTGAACGAAGCGTTGGTGGCGCCGCGGGTGGCGATCGAAAGCGTGACGCCATCGGTCGATCATGGCCGCTTTCCGGCAAAGCGCATCGTGGGCGAAGCGGTGGAAATCACGGCTGCCATTTTCGGTGAAGGCCACGACAAGATCGCGGCAGCCGTGCAATGGCGCGCCGCCGATGAAACCGACTGGCATGAAGCGCCCATGGTCCCGGTCCTGCCGCTCGGCAATGACTTGTGGACCACGCACATTCCACTCGATCGCGTCGGCCGTCACGAATTTACCGTGATCGCGTGGCGCGACGATTTCGCTTCGCTGATCGATCACATGCAGAAGAAGCTGAAGGCTGCGCAGACGGTTGAGCTGGAACTGGAAGAAGTACGGCATTTGTTCGCGCTGATCCTGGCGGAGGTGAAGACCACGGAAGGCGCGCAAACGGAACCGCTCGAAGGGATCGTCAAGCAGTTCGCCAAAGCGGATGCCGAGACGCGGCTCGCACTGGCGCTCGCGCCGGAAACGGCGCAGGCGATCGAGGCGGCGCGGCATCGGCCGTTCCTGTCACGCGATCCGGTGACGTATCGCATCGATGCCGAACGCGCCGCCGCGCGCTTTGCAAGCTGGTACGAAATCTTCCCGCGCTCCATGAGCGACGATGAAAATCGCCACGGCACGTTCGTCGATGTGATCGGCAAGATGCCGCGCATTCGCGAGATGGGTTTCGACGTGCTGTATTTCCCGCCGATCAACCCCATTGGCGTCGCGAACCGCAAGGGCAAGAACAACACGCTCACGGCTCAACCCGGCGATGTGGGCAGCCCTTACGCCATCGGCGGCAAGGAAGGCGGCCACGACGCGTTGCATCCTGAACTCGGCAATCTCGACGACTTCAAGCAGATGCTGGACGCGGCGCGTGCGCATGGTCTTGAGATCGCACTTGATTTCGCCGTGCAGTGTTCGCCGGATCATCCTTGGCTGAAAGAGCATCCCACGTGGTTCGCGTGGCGCCCGGACGGCACGCTGCGTTACGCGGAAAATCCGCCGAAGAAGTATCAGGACATCGTTAATCCTGACTTCTACGCGAAAGATGCGAAGCCGGAATTGTGGCTCGCCTTGCGCGATGTATTCCTGTTCTGGATCGCGGCCGGCGTGAAGATTTTCCGCGTCGACAATCCGCACACGAAGCCCATGCCTTTCTGGGAATGGGTGATTGGCGATGTTCGCTCGCGTCATCCCGATGTCATGTTCCTCGCTGAAGCGTTCACGCGTCCACGCGTGATGAACCGTCTCGCCAAGCTGGGTTTCTCGCAGTCGTACACGTACTTTACGTGGCGCGAGTCGAAGCAGGATTTCCTGGACTACATGCATGACCTGACGCAGACGGACGCGAAGGAATTTTTCCGCCCGAACTTCTTCGTCAACACGCCTGACATCAACCCGCGTTTCCTGCAGCGTTCGGGTCGCGCGGGCTTTGTGATTCGCGCGGCGCTTGCCGCCACGTTGTCAGGGCTGTGGGGCGTGTATAGCGGATTCGAACTTTGCGAAGCCGCCGCGCTGCCGAACAGCGAGGAATATCTCGATTCGGAGAAGTACCAAATCCGCGCCTGGGACTGGAACCGGCCGGGGAATATCGTTGGGGAAATTACCGCGCTCAACCGGATCAGGAAGGCGAATCCGGCGCTGCATTCGCATCTCGACGTCAACTTCCTTCCCGCTCACAACGACAACATCCTGTTCTTCGAGAAGGCGAACGCGGCACGCGACAACATCGTGCTGGTCGCGATCAATCTCGATCCCTTCAACGAACAAGGCGCGGACGTGGAGTTGCCGTGGCAGACGCTGAATTATTGGGGCGTGCAGGAATGGGACGCGCTGGCCGTGGAGGACCAGATGACGGGCGAACGTTTTGAATGGCGTGGCAGACGGCAGCATATTCGCCTTGACCCGAACACGCGGCCGTTCGCGATCTGGAGAATCGCGCCGACGTGGGGATTGCCGCGGGCGCCAACGGCCCTCTGACCCTCACACGAGCGTCACCTGACAGTCATCATCACGACGGCACTCGCCGACGTGGCACAGAACAACTCATACAGCCGGGACGAAAGACTCGTCGCGGCTCAAGGAGCGACACGTGAAGCGTAACAAGAACTCGACTCTCAGCAACGATCCGCTCTGGTACAAAGACGCGATCATTTATCAGATCCACATCAAGTCTTTCTTCGATGCAAACAACGACGGCATCGGCGACTTCCCCGGCCTGCTCGCGAAGCTCGATTACATCTCCGAACTCGGCGTGGATACGATCTGGCTGCTGCCGTTCTACCCATCGCCACGACGTGACGATGGGTACGACATCGCCGATTACCGCAACGTGCATCCCGACTACGGCACGCTCGCCGACGTGAAGCGCTTCATTCAGGAAGCGCACGCGCGCGGCATTCGCGTGATCACCGAACTCGTCATCAACCACACGTCCGATCAACACCCGTGGTTTCAGCGCGCGCGTCTGGCCAAGCCCGGTTCGAATCATCGCAACTACTACGTCTGGTCCGATACCGACAAGAAGTACGAAGACACGCGGATTATTTTTATCGATTCGGAGCCGTCCAACTGGACGCATGATCCGGTCGCGGGGCAGTATTACTGGCACCGGTTCTTTAACCACCAGCCCGACCTGAACTTCGATAACCCCGCCGTGCTGAAGGAAGTGCTGCAAGTGATGCGGTTCTGGCTCGACATGGGGATCGACGGGTTGCGGCTTGACGCCGTGCCGTACCTGGTTGAACGCGAAGGCACAAACAACGAGAACCTGCCGGAAACGCACGCGATCCTGAAGAAGATCCGCGCGACGATCGATGCGGAATATCCGAACCGCATGTTGCTGGCCGAAGCAAACCAATGGCCTGAAGACGTGAAGGAATATTTCGGCGAGGAAGACGAATGCCACATGGCTTTCCACTTCCCGCTGATGCCGCGCATTTATATGTCGATTGCGAGCGAGGACCGCTTTCCGATCACGGACATCATGCGGCAAACGCCGGATCTCGCGCCGACTAACCAGTGGGCCATTTTCCTGCGTAATCACGATGAGCTGACGCTGGAAATGGTCACGGATTCCGAGCGCGACTATTTGTGGAACACATACGCAAGCGATCGCCGCGCGCGTCTGAATCTCGGCATTCGCCGACGTCTCGCGCCGCTGATGGAACGCGATCGCCGGCGGATTGAACTGATCAATTCGCTGCTGCTGTCCATGCCCGGTACGCCCGTGATCTATTACGGCGACGAACTCGGCATGGGCGACAACATCCACTTGGGCGATCGCGATGGCGTGCGTACGCCGATGCAGTGGTCATCGGATAGAAACGGCGGATTCTCGCGCGCCGATCCGGAGCAACTCGTGTTGCCGCCGGTGATGGGTTCGCTCTACGGGTATGACGCGGTGAACGTGGAATCGCAGAGCCGCGATCCACACTCACTGCTTAACTGGACCCGCAAGATGCTGACGGTGCGTCGCGGGAAGCAGGCGTTCGGCCGCGGCACGATCCGTTTCCTGCGCCCGAACAACCGCAAGATCCTCGCGTATTTGCGTGAGGTCGAAGGCGAACCGCCCATCTTGTGCGTCGCGAATTTGTCACGCGCTCCGCAGGCGGTCGAACTCGATCTGTCCGAGTACGCCGGTTCGGTGCCGCTGGAAATGACGGCGGATTCCCCGTTCCCGCCCATCGGCCAGCTCACCTATTTGCTGACCTTCCCGCCGTACGGTTTCCTGTGGTTCCAGTTGTGCCCGGGCAATCAGCGGCCGGCGTGGAGCCAGGCGCCGTCCGAGCAATTGCCTGAATTCGTGACCATGGTGATCCGCGCCGGCCAGACCGGACCGACGCCGGAAAACGTGCGCCTGCTTGAATCGGAAGTGCTGCCGTCCTACTTGAGCAAGCGCCGCTGGTTTGCATCGAAGGACAAGAAGCTGCTTGGCGTGCGTCTCGCCGCGTTGACGACCATTCCGGAAGCCGGTTTTGCGTTCACCGAAATCGAAGCCGATCTCGGCGATCACACCGAACGCTACGTGCTGCCGCTCACGATTGCATGGGGCACGGAAACGACCTCGCCGCTTTACATGCAGCTCGCCCTCGCGCGTGTTCGCCAGGTTCGTAATATCGGTCATATCACCGACGCCTTCGCCGTCCCGAACTTCACCTACGGCGTGTTGAAGAAACTCTTGCAGCGGGCGGTCATTCCGACGGTGCAGAAGAGCGAGATTCGCTTTATTCCGACCGAACGGCTCGACGCGCTCGCCGCCAATTTCAGGCCGGGCGAACCACCGCCGGAAATTCGCTGGCTGGCAGCAGAGCAGAGCAACAGCTCGCTCGTGATCGGCGACCAGATCGTGCTGAAACTCGTGCGTCGCCTGGTTGGCGGGATTCATCCGGAAGCCGAAATGAGCCGGCACCTGACGAAGCTCGGTTACCAGAATACGGGACCGCTGTTCGGTGAAGTGGTACGTGTCGATCCGGAAGGCGTGCCGCATACGCTGTGCATCTTGCAAGGCTTTATCGACAACCAGGGCGATGCGTGGAACTACGCGCTCGATTACCTGCGCCGCACCGTCGATGAACTTGCGCTGGCGGTGGATACCGACGACCACTCGATGGACCGCGAGAAGGAGCTGCAAGGCATCGAAGGTTATCGGACGGTCATAGGAATCATCGGGCGACGTTTGGGCGAACTGCACGTGGCGCTCGCTCAGCCCTCCGACGACTCCGCGTTCACGCCCGAAAAGGCATCGAAGAAGGATGTTCGTACCTGGAACGACGGCACGCACACGCTGCTCGTGACGGCGCTCGATATCCTCGCCGCCAAGCTCCTGGAGATGAACGAGCACGACCGTGCGATGGCGCAGAGCCTGCTCGATCGTCGCGACCTGCTGCTTGCCGCGGTGCAAAAGCTCGTGCCGGAAAGCGCCGATGCATTGCGCATCCGGATCCACGGTGACTTCCACCTTGGGCAGGTGCTGATGGCGCAGGGCGACGCGTTCCTGATCGATTTCGAGGGTGAACCGGCGCGGCCGCTTGATGAACGCCGCCAGAAATCGAGTCCGTTGCGCGATGTGGCCGGCTTATTGCGTTCCCTGTCGTATGCGAGCGCGGCTGCTCAGCCGACGACAACCGGAAACGCGCCGCAGGCCACCGCCGATCGCAAGCGCGCGTTGTTCGAGCGCCTGCGCGGTCATGGCGAGGAAGCGTTCCTGCTCGAATATCGAGCGGCGGTGGCCGCTTCACCGCAACCCGTTGCCGGCGACGAAACCACCTTCGCCGCCCTGCTCGATCTGTTCCTGATCGAGAAGGCCGCCTACGAAATCCGCTATGAAGCGGCGAACCGTCCGACCTGGATTGGCTTGCCGTTACGTGGCCTCGCGTCGCTTGCGAGCCGCTTGCTGGGTGATACGGGCGCACCGCCCGCTCCCGGTTCGCGACCCGCCGACGCATTCAAGGACACATCAGATGGAAACGAAAATGAATAAGCGCACAGACGACAGGGTGTTGACCGAAGGTCTGCATCCGCTCGATATCGACGCGCTCGTCGAAGCTCGCCATCCCGATCCGTTTTCGAAGCTCGGGCTTCATCAGACCGATGCCGGCCCCGTCGTGCGCGTGCTGCTGCCCGGCGCAACCGGCGTGCAAGTGCTGGAGCGCGACAGCGGCAAGCCGCTTGGCACGCTCACGCAGGTTCATCCGGCGGGGTTGTTCATCGGGTTTATCGATGAGATGCAGGCGTACAAGCTCAATATCGATTGGCACGGCACGCCACAAGAAGTCGCCGATACCTATTCGTTCGGCCCCGTTTTAGAAGAAGACCCGTTGAACCGCATTTCCTGGGGCGATCCGTATGCGGTGATGGAATGCCTCGGCTCGCGGCCGATCGTTCATGGCGGAGTGGCGGGTGTGCGTTTTGCCGTATGGGCGCCGAATGCACGACGCGTGTCGGTGGTGGGCGACTTCAACTCGTGGGACGGCCGCAGGCATCCCATGCGCCTGCGCCATAACGCCGGCGTCTGGGAACTGTTCGTGCCGGGACTTGGTGCGGGCACGCGCTACAAGTACGAGATCATCTCGCGCGAGGGGCACGCGCTGCCGCTGAAAGCCGATCCATGCGCGATGCAAAGCGAGCGTCCACCCGCGACGGCTTCTGTGGTCGCCGATGCTGACGCTATCGATGGATACGCCTGGACCGACAGTGAGTGGATGAACTCACGTGGCCCGAGGCAAACCGTGAATGCGCCGATTTCCGTGTACGAAGTCCATGCGGAATCGTGGCTGCGCGTGCCTGAGGAAGGCAACCGCGGCATGAACTGGCACGAGCTTGCCGAGCGCCTGATTCCGTATGCAAAGAGCATGGGGTTCACGCACCTCGAGTTCATGCCGATTGCGGAGCATCCGTTTGGCGGTTCGTGGGGTTATCAGCCGTTGGGGCAATTTGCGCCATCGGCGAGATTCGGAACGCCTGAGCAATTCGCCGAGTTCGTAAACCGCGCGCACGAAGCGGAGCTGGGGATCATTCTCGACTGGGTGCCGGCGCATTTTCCCAACGATGCCCATGGTTTGATCGAGTTCGACGGCACGCCGCTTTACGAGCATGCGGACCCGCGCGAGGGGTATCACCAGGACTGGAATACGATGATCTATAACCTCGGCCGCAACGAGGTTAGTGCATTCCTCGTGGCGTCGGGATTGGCCTGGTTGAAGCGTTATCACGTCGATGGATTGCGAGTGGACGCGGTGGCTTCCATGTTGTATCGGGACTATTCGCGCAAGGCGGGCGAGTGGGTGCCGAACATGTATGGCGGGCGCGAGAATCTGGAATCGATAGCATTCCTCAAGCGTCTCAATCACGAGGTGCGTCAGATTCCTGGGGCGATTACGATTGCTGAGGAATCGACTGCGTGGCCGGGCGTGACGGCATCGCTTGAGGATGGCGGGCTGGGTTTCGATTTCAAGTGGAACATGGGCTGGATGCATGACACCTTGCATTACATGGAAGAGGATCCTGTGTACCGGCAGTATCACCACAACATGTTTACGTTCGGGATGGTGTATGCGTATTCCGAGCGATTCTTGTTGCCGCTGTCACATGACGAGGTGGTTCATGGGAAGGGATCGTTAATTGGGAAGATGCCGGGGGATCATTGGCAGAAGTTTGCGAATCTGCGGGCGTATCTGGGCTTCATGTGGACGCATCCGGGCAAGAAGCTGTTGTTCATGGGTGGAGAGTTTGGGCAGTTTGGCGAGTTCAATCACGATACGTCGCCGCATTGGCATTTGCTTGATGATCCGTTCCATGGCGGCTTGCAGAAGCTGGTTCGCGATTTGAACCGGGTGTATGGAGAGGAGCCCGCGTTGTACAAGCTTGATAGCGATCCACATGGGTTTGACTGGCTGATCGGCGATGACGCGGCGAATAGTGTTTTTGCGTTTCGTCGTACCGATGGTGAAGGTCGTGAGTGCGTGGTGATATCGAATATGACGCCGGTGCCGCGGCAGGGGTATCGGGTGGGATTGCCGAAGGGCGGGACGTGGAGTGAGATCGTGAATTCGGATGCGTCGGTGTATGGCGGTTCGAATATGGGGAATGGGGGCGTGATTCACGCCGAGAATGTTTCGAGTCATGGGCGGGAGTGGTCAGCGGCGTTGACCTTACCGCCGTTGGCGACGATTGTGCTTAGGGCTGAGTAGTAGGAGGGGGTCTTTCGTTCGCACTGGTTGGATGGGTGGTGCTTGGGGTGCGGGTCTTGCGGCAGCGCGTCGGGTTCTTTGCCGGGTTGCTAGGTTCCGAAGTTAGCGGTTCTGCGTCTATGCCGGGTTGCTGCTCTCCAAGTCTTCGCGAGTTAGATGTTGGCTGTTTTCTTCATCACTGTTAGCCACTGTGCGTGGCGGCACGTCATTTCTTGGTCCTTAGCGACAAAGAAACGAAGCAAAGAAAACGCTTTCACCGCTCTACCCTAAGTGTCCACAGCGTGCAGTTCCATTTCATAGGTGCCCCAAAAGCACGGTGCTCGCAAGAGCTTAGGATGTTTGAAACCCTCCTTCTCGCGAATCCTGACAGTAAAACGCTTCGCCCCGTACGCTCTCGGGCAAGCACCATGGCCAAAAAATCCGCACAGCCTCACGCGTATTCAAGACCTCATTTCTTAGCAAGTTGGCCAGCAGTTTGCGTGTGCTGGAGCTCGTCAGGCGGCATGCGTCGGATGAATTGCGTTTGCTGAATTGTGTTGAACGGTTTGCGCGGACGGTCTGCCGACCTTTCTTCGTGGACGAACGCTTACTTCAGGTTGATTTTTGTATTGTGTTTGCTGGCCTGTGCGCTTGTTTGATTGGGTGCGGGCAGAGGCATTTTGACGCTATATTTTTTAGTGGATTGGCGACGTGGTTCGTCATGCGTACAGATCTTGGTGGTTGGTTCTAGGCGGATAGCGCGGGGTGCTCTTCGGGCAGCTTCAGTCACTGGTGGCGAAGCGTGGGGTATCCGTGTTCGGAGAAAGAGGGGTTCACACATCCGTGGCTCTGGCGAGCACCGTGCTTTTGGGGCACCCATGAAATGGAACTGCACGCTGTGGACACTTAGGGTAGAGCGGTGAAAGCGTTTTCTTTGCTTCGTTTCTTTGTCGCTTTGGACAAAGAAATGACGCGCCGCCACGCGCAGTGGCTAATAGTGATAAAGAAAACGGCTAACGTAAAACCCGCGAAGACCTAAAAAGCAGCAACCCGGCATAGACCCAGAACGCTAACGCAAGAACCTCGCGACTCAGACTAAGCACCAACCCAAACCCAAACCCAAAACCCGAGTGCGAACGGAACCCTATGGCTAATTCATTTCCCGACAAGTTACTCCCGGGCGCGGCATATCCACTCGGAGCGAACTGGGACGGTTTAGGCGTCAACTTTGCAGTTTTCTCAGCGAACGCACACAAGATCGAAGTCTGCCTCTTCGATACCACCGGCCGCAAAGAGCTAGCCCGCTTCGAGCTACCCGAATGCACCGATGAAATCTGGCACGGCTACCTCCCCGGCGCACACCCCGGCACGGTCTACGGCTTCCGCGCGCACGGCCCGTACCAGCCGCAACACGGTCATCGATTCAACCCGCACAAACTGCTCCTCGACCCCTACGCGAAAAAACTCGTCGGCCAATGGCGCTGGTCCGACGCCCTGTTCGGATACCGCGTACATTCAAACCGCCTCGACCTCTCAATGGACCGGCGCGATTCAGCCCCCGCCACCCCAAAATGCGTCGTGACCGACGATGCCTTCGACTGGTCCCGCGACGCACGCCCGAACGTGCCCTGGGGCGAAACCGTCATCTACGAAACACACGTGCGCGGCACATCCATGCTCCGCAACGACATCCGCCAGCACGAACGCGGATCGTTCGCAGCGCTGTCATCGCCGTGGTTCATCGAACACTTGCAAAAGCTCGGCATCACCGCCGTCGAATTCCTGCCCGTCCACGCATTCCTCAACGACCGCTTCCTCGTCGAACGCGGTCTCAAGAATTACTGGGGCTATAACACCGCCGCGTTCTTCGCACCCGAACCAACGTACCTCTCGACCAACCGCCTGAACGAAATGCGCATCGCCGTACGCCGGCTCCACGCAGCAGGTATCGAAGTGATTCTCGACGTGGTCTACAACCACACCTGTGAAGGCAACGAGCTCGGCCCAACGGTCTCATGGCGCGGCCTCGACAACGCCAGCTACTACCGCCTGATCCCCGGCGATGAACGCCGTTATATCAACGAAACAGGCTGCGGCAATACGGTGAACCTGTCGCATCCCCGGGTCCTGCAAATGGTCATGGACTCGCTGCGCTACTGGGCCACGGCGTTCAACATCGATGGCTTCCGCTTCGATCTCGGCGTGACGCTAGGCCGCGAAGGCCACGGCTTCGATCCCGGCTCCGGTTTCTTCGACGCCATCCGCCAAGACCCGATCCTCAACACGCGCAAGATGATTTCCGAGCCCTGGGATATCGGCCCCGACGGTTATCAGGTCGGCAACCATCCACCAGGATTCGCCGAATGGAACGATAAATTCCGCGACGGCATCCGCCGTTTCTGGCGCGGCGACGCGGGCGTGAGACCGGATCTCGCCGCGCGCCTCACCGGCTCCGCCGAGTTGTTTAACCGGCGCATGCGCAAGCCCTGGGCATCGGTGAATTTTGTCTCTTCGCACGACGGCTTCACGATCCGCGACGTGACCTCCTACGAGCAGAAACACAACGAAGCCAACAAGGAAGGCAACAACGACGGCCACAACGAAAACTGCAGTTCCAACTGGGGCGTGGAAGGCCCGACCGATGACCCCGAGATCCTCGAAACCCGAGGCCGCGTGGCACGTGCGCTGATCGCAACGAACCTGCTCTCGCTCGGCACGCCCATGCTGCTCGGCGGCGACGAATTCGGCCGCACGCAACACGGCAACAACAACGCGTATTGCCAGGACAATGAGATTTCATGGATCGACTGGGCACAAGCAGAATCGCCCGACGGACGCACGATGACGGACTTCGTCGCCCGCGTGATCGCGCTGCGCAAAAACTACCCGCTGCTGCGGGAAATGCGCTTTCTCCAGGGCGACCGCGAGGTGCTGCCGGGTCTATACGACGTCGGCTGGTTTGACGAAAGCGGCACAGCGCTGAGTATCGACGCGTGGCAGGATCCTGAAGGCCGTGCGCTGACGCTGCGTCGCGCGGGGCCCGGTCTGAACGGGGAAATCGATGTGATCCTGATCATGATGAACGGATCGTCGCAAACGCTGAACTTCGCCGCGCCCGCACCGCACTTGGAATGGAACGTGCTCATGGATAGCGCTGCGCCCGATGCACTGCAATATCCGCTGATCGGCGGCGATCTGGAGGTGCAGGCGCACAGCGTGGCCGTACTGCTCGCGCAGCCGACCGGAGACGCCGACTGGCAAGCTGTCTGGATGGCCGGCGCTCACGAAGGGCCACGACTCTTGACAGCGTTGCCGCCGGACCCGGGCACAATCGGACCGCGACGGACGGCGGACCCCTGGAAGGCGCCCGTGCCCGAGCACGCACCGCCCGCAAAGGAGGAAAATTGAACGGCTCAAGACGCCCTGAAGCGCCACCAAGACGTCAGGCGCGAAACGCCGGGCAGGCATCCAAGCCAAGTAACTGACCAAGCGCACTGAAGGCACTCACATCATGTCCGAAACCCCAATCGATCCGCACAAGCGTCACCATGCCTATTGCCTGCCCTTCGGCGCGCATCTCACCGATGCCGGCCACACGCGGTATCGCTTCTGGGCGCCGTCGCTGAAAGCTGTGCAACTGGAGCTCTACCCCAACGGCGACGATGCGGCTGCCACGCTCACCGACATGACTGCCACCGGCAACGGCTGGTTCGAAGCGCTCGCTGAAGGCGGCGCGGGCACGCGGTATCGGTATCGGATCAATGCGGATCTGGCGGTACCCGATCCGGTCTCGCGCTTCCAGCCGGACGACGTCCATGGTCCGAGCGAAGTGATCGACCCGCGTGCGTATCGATGGGAAAACACGAACTGGCATGGCCGGCCGTGGGAAGAAACCGTGCTCTACGAAGTGCACGTGGGCGCCATGGGCGGTTATACCGGCGTGACGCGCCGCCTGAAGGAATTCGCGCACCTCGGCGTAACGGCCATCGAACTGATGCCGCTGAACGACTTCAGCGGCAGCCGCAACTGGGGCTACGACGGCGTGCTGCCCTACGCGCCCGATTCGGCCTACGGCACGACTGACGAACTGAAGACACTCATCGATACCGCGCATGGTCTCGGCCTGATGGTCTTCCTCGACGTGGTCTACAACCACTTCGGCCCGGACGGCAATTATCTGAGCGCCTACGCCAAATCGTTCTTTCGCGAAGGCGTGAATACGCCGTGGGGTCCGGCGATCGATTTCGAACGTCCGCAAGTGCGCGATTTTTTCTTCGATAACGCGTTGTACTGGCTGAAGGAATATCGCTTCGATGGCCTGCGCCTCGACGCCGTCCACGCCATCAACGACGACGAGTGGTTGCGCGAATTGTCGGACCGCGTGCGCTCGTCGGTGGAATCGCAGCGGCATGTGCATCTTGTGCTGGAGAACGAGCACAACACATCGAACCTGCTCGAATCGCATTTCAACGCGCAATGGAGCGACGACTCGCACAACACGCTGCATGTCCTGCTGACCGGCGAGGACGAGAGCTATTACGGCGCGTACAGCGACGAGCCGATCCAGAAGCTTGCGCGCGTGCTGGGCGAGGGGTTTGTGTATCAGGGCGAGCCCTCGCCGATCCATGACGGCAAGCCGCGCGGCGAACCGAGCGCCCACTTGCCGCCCACGGCTTTCGTGATGTTTTTGCAAAACCACGATCAGGTCGGCAACCGTGCAATGGGCGACCGCTTGCGCTCGTTGTGCAGCGAAGACGCGCTCTACGCGGCCACCGGGCTGATGCTGCTCTCGCCGCAAATCCCGATGCTGTTCATGGAAGAGCAGTACGGTTCAACGCAGCCATTCCTGTTCTTCACGGACTACCACGACGAACTCGCCGATGCCGTGCGCGAAGGACGTCGCCGGGAATTTGCGAAGTTCTCCGCTTTCACCGACGAAAAGCGCCGCGCGCAGATTCCGGATCCGAACGCTGTCGAGACGTTCACGATGTCCTCGCCCGATGAAAGCAAGCAGCCCGCCGATCGCAACGACTGGCTGCATTTCTATCGCTCGGCGCTGGCCGTGCGCACGAAGCTGCTGATGCCGCACCTGAAGAATGCGAAGGCGCTGGGCGCCAAGGTGATCGGAGAGAAAGCGGTGCTCGCGAACTGGCGGCTCGGCGATGGCAGCACCTATTCCATCGCGCTGAACCTGGGCAAGGAAGCTGTTTCACTCACCGGCCATCCGCCGGGCAAAGTCGTCTTCGAAACACCGGCTCGGGCGCGCGACGCGGCAGATCGCGGCGAACTGGGTGCAGAGACATTTATCGCGTGGCTGACGGGCGATTTCGCCGATGCCGCGTTTAATCACGACGCACGTCGCGTCAAAGCTTCGGGGAAAACCTCGTGAGCACGACCATCAACACCCCGGCTACGCCGGATAAAACGCCGAGCGCTATCGAGGCGCTCGCCACCAAGGCCGGTTTCGAGGTCGAGTGGCAGGACGCGCACAAGCAGATCCAGCGCGTGCCGGAAGAAACACTGAAAGTGCTGCTTGAACGCCTCGGCTTGCCTTGCGGCAACGCCACGCAACTCAAGCAAAGCACCGCGACGCTCGATGCGGAATTGTCCGGCCGCAAGTTGCCGCCGTTGATGACCGCGGAGGTTGATCGCGGTATCTCGCTGCCAACGGCGGCCGTTAAATCCGGCGCGCGGTATCGGATCGAACTGGAAAGCGGCGCGGTTATAGATGGGCGATTTACATCGCCGAAAGGCGCCACCGCGTTGCTCTCGCCGATCTCCGAGCCGGGCTACCACACGCTCGTGATCAACGAGCAGCGTACGACGCTCGCGGTGGCGCCGGCGCGCTGCTACACCGTCAACGACGCGTGGCACACGCTCCAACCCGCTTCACAGGCCACCCCGCAATCCACGCCGCCGATGTGGGGCGTCGCCGCGCAGGTGTACGGTTTGCGGCGCGCAGGCGACGGTGGTGTCGGCGACTATTCCGCGCTCGCGACGCTTGCGTCGGAGAGCGCGCAGCGCGGCAGCCACGCCATCGCGATCAGCCCGATGCACGCCATGTTCAGCGCAGAGCCGAACAAATTCAGCCCGTACTCGCCTTCATCGCGACTGTTCCTGAACATCGCGCACATCGACCCGGCAGCGGTGCTCGGCGCGGAAGCAGCGCAAGCGGCGATAAAAACAGCCGGTGTCGCCGATGAATTCGCCGAACTCGAAGCACTGCAGCTAATCGACTGGCCGCGCGTGGTCACGGCGAAACTGGCCGTGCTGCGTGCGTTGTTCGCGCAGTTCAACGCGCAACCCAACGACACGCTGCACAAGGAATTCGCCCGCTTCGTGAAACGCGGCGGACGCGCGCTGGAGGATCACGCGCGCTTCGAAGCGCTCCAGGCCGCGCAGTTGAAAGAAGCCAACGAAGGCCACTGGCGCAACTGGGCCGGTGAACTGCGCGATCCGCGCAGCGACGCCGTCGCGGAATTCGCCGCCGCGAACAAAGACGAAGTCGATTTTTTCCTCTTCGCACAATGGCTCGCGGCCAAGGGCCTGTCGCATGCGCAGCACGTCGCGCGCGACTCGGGCATGGCGATCGGCCTGATCGCAGATCTGGCCGTGGGCTGCGACAGCGCGGGCAGCCACGCGTGGTCGTATCGCGACGAAATGCTGCAAGGCGTGTCCGTCGGCGCGCCGCCCGATCTCTTCAACCAGGCGGGACAATCGTGGGGCCTCACCACGTTCTCTCCGCGTGCGATGCGTACACAAGGTTTCTCCGCGTTTATCGATATGCTGCGTGCCGCGTTCACGCTCGCGGGCGGTATTCGTATCGATCACATTCTCGGCTTGCGGCGTCTCTGGCTCGTGCCCGACGGCGAAAGCGCAAAGAACGGCGCGTACCTGCGGTATCCGCTCGATGACCTGTTGCGCCTGATCGCGCTCGAATCGTGGCGGCATAAAGCCATCGTGATCGGCGAGGATCTCGGCACGGTTCCACCCGGTTTCCGCGAACGCCTGCACGAACACGGCCTGCTCGGCATCCGCGTGCTCTGGTTTGAACGCGCTGAAAAGGGCCCGGGTTTCAAGGCGCCGGCCAGCTGGGACCACGACGTGGCCGCGACCACCACCACGCATGACCTGCCGACGGTGACCGGCTGGTGGATCGGCGAGGACATTGTGTGGCGCTCGAAGATTGGCCAGACCGCGGCGCGTGCCGACGGACAGGATCCGGTCGAAATGGCTCAGGCGGAACGTGGCGAGGATCGTAAATTGCTGTGGTCTGCCTTTCAGGAAGCCGGTGTCGCCGCGCCCGATATCCCTGTATCCGCCGATATCTCCCCGCAAACGGCACCCGTAGACGAAGCGCTCGCGTTCGTGGCGTCCACGCCCGCGCCGCTCGCGATCTACCCGCTGGAAGACTTGCTCGCGCTCGCCGAGATGCCGAACCTGCCGGGTTCCATCGACGAGCATCCGAACTGGCGCCGGCGGATGGCTGTACCCGTATCCGAACTCTTTGACGACGATTCCTTCGTCGACCGCCTGCTTGCTGTCGATCAGGCCCGAAAAAAATCCGCCCAGACGAAGGCGGCCACGCATAACGCTTCACCCACCGACTGACACCATGACCGTTCCACGCTCTACGCTCCGGCTCCAGCTGCACAAGGATTTCACCTTCGACGACGCCGCGCGCCAAGTCGATTACATGGCCGCGCTCGGGATCAGTCACGCGTATTTATCGCCGATCACCACCGCGACCAGCGGCTCGACGCACGGCTACGACACGGTCGACTACACCCGCGTCAATCCGGAACTCGGTGGTGAAGAGGCCTTGAGGCGCTTCGTCGAAAAGCTGCGCGCGCACGAGATGGGCGTGATCGTGGACGTGGTGCCGAATCACATGGGCGTGGGCGGATCGGAAAACCTCTGGTGGATGGATATCCTCGAATGGGGACGGCACGCGGCGCATGCGCGCTATTTCGATATCGACTGGCATTCGCCCGATCCCGCGCTGCGCGGCAAAGTGCTCGCGCCGTTCCTGGGTGCGGCCTATGGCGAGGAATTGCAGGGCGGCAAGATCAAGCTGTTGTACGACGCCGATTGGGGCCGTTTCAAGATCGAGTATTACGCGCACACGTTTCCGGTGAGTCCGCTCGACTACACGTCGGTGTTGCAGGACCACGCGCCCGAGATGGCGCAGCGCTTCACGGGGCTGTCCACGCAACCGGGCGACCAGCCGCGCGCCGACGAAGCGCGGGCGGCGTTGAAAGAGTACGCGGCAACGGACGACGGCAAGCGGGTTATCGGCTCCGCCGTGCAAGCGCATTCCGGCGATAACCCCATCGGTCGCGACCGTTTGCATCGGCTACTGGAGCGGCAACATTACCGGCTCGCCTGGTGGCGCACTGCTGCCGACGAAGTGAACTGGCGGCGTTTCTTCGACGTCAGCACGCTCGGCGGCATGCGCGTCGAACGTCCTGAAGTCTTCGAGGCATCGCACGCGTTGATTTTCAAGCTGTTTGCCGATGGGGTGATCGACGGCGTGCGTATCGATCACGTCGACGGCCTCGCCGAACCGCGTGAATATTGCCAGCGCTTGCGTGGCCGGCTGGAAGAGCTGGCTGAACATCGGCCGGAGAATTTGAAACAGGACCGCACGTATTTCGTCGTCGAAAAAATCCTCGCGCGCGGCGAACCCGTGCGTGACGACTGGCGTATCGACGGCACCACCGGCTACGACTTCATGAACGACGTCGGTGCATTGCTGCACGATCCGCGCGGTGCCGAGCCACTGGCACAAAGCTGGGCCGAATTGTCCGGACGTCCGGCGGATTTTGCCGTCGAAGCGGAAGCGGCGCGGCGCAAGATCCTGGCCGAGAACTTGTCCGCTGAATTGGATCGCGTTGCGCGCGCGTTGCATCGGATCGCACGTGACACGCCGGTCACTCGCGACTTCACGTATTCCTCGTTGCGGCGGGTGGTGAGCGAGCTCGTCGTGCACTTTCCCGTGTACCGGATCTATCCCGTCGGTGGTCTGCGCAGCGAAGAAGACGAGCGCTTTTTCTCGCAAGCGTACGAAGGCGCCAAGGCCGCGCTGTCGCCCGCTGATCTTGTCATCCTCGATCAAATCGCGCAGTGGCTCGGCGGTCCGGGCGGCGACGATGCCGTCGAAGAGAAACCACGTGAACGCGAGCGCTTGCTTGATCGCGGCCGGGATCGCGACCGCGATAGGGACCGCGATCGTCAAGCCGTTAGCTTGCCTAATCAAAATCTGCAAGCAAACAGCGCGGGCTCGAACTCCAGCGGTTCACATCGACGCAACGCGCAGACTCTGTTCTCTCAACTCACGTCGCCGGTGGCGGCCAAGGCGATTGAAGACACCGCGTGTTACCGATACGGCCGCCTGATTTCGCGCAACGAAGTAGGCGCCGATCCGGGCGAGTTCTCCTTGTCGGTCGACGCGTTCCACGCGGGCAATCTCGAACGCGCCAAACGCTTCCCGAACGCGATGCTCAACACCGCGACGCACGATCACAAACGCGGCGAAGACGTCCGCGCGCGGATCGCGGGTTTGAGCGAGATTCCCGATGAATGGGCCGCGACGTTGCGAAGCTGGTCGACGTTGAACACGCCGCATCGGCGCGCGCTGAACGGCAATGAACACGACTGGGCGCCGGGCGCTGCTGCCGAAGCCATGCTGTATCAAACGCTGGTTGGCTGCTGGCCGCCGACGCTCTCCCCTGACGATCAGGATGGCGTGAAAGAGCTCGCCGAACGCGTGAGCGCTTGGCAGTTGAAGGCGTTGCGCGAAGCCAAGTTGCGCACGAGCTGGTTCGCGCCCGATGAAGCGTACGAGAACGCATGCCGCGATTTTCTCTTCGATATCCTCGCGCCTCAACGTCGAGATGGTTTCCTCGGCGAGTTGCCGGCGTTCGTGGACCGCGTCGCGCGGACTGGCGCGATCAATAGTTTCCAGCAGACGTTGTTGCGGTTGACATCGCCGGGGGTACCGGATCTTTATCAGGGCACCGAACTATGGGATTTCAGTCTCGTCGATCCTGATAACCGTCGGCCCGTCGACTTCGAGCAACGCCGCGCGTGGCTGAGTGAAGGCGAGGCTCAAGGGGCACCATCGGAGCAATTGAAGAACTGGCGTGATGGCCGGGTAAAACTGGGGATCATTCGGCGCGCGCTGGCGTTGCGCGCGCACGCGCATTCGCTATTCGAGAAGGGCGCGTATGTCCCGCTGAAGGTGGAAGGTGCCCATGCGGACAGCGTGCTTGCGTTTGCACGGCATGCGGGCAGCGCGTACGCGGTGGTCATCGCCACGCGGCTGGCCGACTCGCTGCTGAGTGAAAGCAATGACGGCCTGCCGCTGGTAGACGCCGCTCATTGGGGCGATACGGCAGTCGTTTTGCCGGAAGCGCTGGCATCGCGTGCGTTGTTCGACTGGCTGAGCCCGAACGCGCCGAAGTCGGATGGGCAGCGCTTGTTCATGCGCGATGCGCTGGCTTCAATGCCGGTCGCGTTACTAATGGAAGAAGGCGTGCCACGGGCTTGACGTGGCTGAGGGCGTGGCAAACGGAGTCCTAAATCACTCCGCTTCCTGCGCCACCTCTTCATGCGGATACACGCGCACGAGCACGATGCGCGGCCCGTTCATCTTCTTCACCACAATATCGAAACGATCGAAGCCGATCCGCTGTCCTTCGCTCGGCAAATCGCCTAGCGCATTGATCACGAGTCCGCCGACCGATTCCGCCTGCCCTTCGTCGATATCAATCCCCAACGCCCGTTCAAGCGACACCACCGGCAAGCTGCCCTTGCCCATTAGCGTGCCGTCGTCCATGCGCGACCAGTCCGCGTCGCCTTGACGGAACTCATCGTGAATCTGGCCAACCAGCGCGCCCAGCAGGTTGTCGAGCGTCAGGAAGCCGATCGGCTTCTGCCCCTTGCGTCCGACCAGCGCAAAGTGCGGCGCGCCTTTGCGAAAGCGCCGGAACAATTCCAGCGCCGAAAGATTCCCCGCCACGTACTGCACCGGCCGCACATGCTTGGCCAGTTCATCCTGCTTCGCGTCCTGCCGCGTCAAACCTTGCAGCAAGCCGCGCCCGGCGCCATCGCGTGCAAGCAGCAAATCCTTCAGGTGGATCATGCCGAGGACGTGTTCGCCGGAGGCATCGGCGAAAAGGGGATAGCGGCTGAAACGATGGCGCGCGATCACTTGCATGTTGTCGCGCATGGGCACGTCGTTGCGCAGGCCGACCATCTCGTGGTTCGGGCGCATCAGGTCTGAAACCGTCATGCGGCTGAAATCGAGCGAATGGGCAATGGTGTTCCATTCATCGGCGTTATAGGCAGATCCGGCAGATCCGGCAGACCCTGCCCCGATTGCATCCGGCAAGGCGGCCGTCGATGCCCCGCTCAAGCGGCGGCCGCGCAGGATCAACTTGAGTTCATCGGTGGAATAGTGGGCGTCGCCGCCATGCTCCGCGCCGAGGCCGAACAATCGCAGCACGAAATTCGCGCTCGAATTCAGCACCCAGATGAACGGATACATGACCCAGTAGAAACCGTAGAGCGGCATGGCGACCCACAGGCCGACCTGTTCCGCGCGCCGGATCGCCCACGATTTCGGCGCGAGCTCGCCGACCACAATGTGCAGGAAGGAAATGCAGGAGAACGCGAAGAACAGCGAGACGGCATCGATCAGCTTCACCGATTCGATGCCCGCGAGCGCGAACAATGGATGCAGCAATTCGGCAAACGCCGGTTCGCCCAGCCAGCCAAGTCCGAGCGACGCCAGCGTGATGCCGAGCTGACACGCCGACAAATACGCGTCGAGCTTGCCGTGGACCTTAGCCAGCAAACGGCCCGGCAAACCGTTCGACCGTGCGATTGCCTGGACGCGCGTGGCACGCAGTTTGACGAGCCCGAACTCGGCCGCGACGAAAAACCCGTTCAACGCGACGAGCAACAAGGCACCAATTAGCGCGACAACCTGATTCAAAGCAACCTGCTCCGCAAAATGAAAACGCCAGTATAGAGGTGCAAGCTGACCGAAAGTTAAATCAGGTGCCGCTCAACGGCACGCGCAACCTGAGCGCTACCGCGGCGCCATCGGCGAGATCGTCGTGTTCGAAGGTCCCGCCGTGCGCTTCAGCCACACGTTTGCACAGTGCGAGCACCCACGCGATGCGCGCAGCTTCGCGCGGCAACGTCGCCTGACTTCGGGCGAACGCCTCGAGCACATGGGGAAGCTCAGGATCGAGGAGCGCTTTCTGCGATTCCGTGAATGTGACGATCGCGCTGAAAACACCGCCATCAACCGAGCCGTCCAGCACGACCTTCGATTCCGCGGCGCTCGCCTCGGTGGCGAACGCGAGCATCAGCCAGAGCGCCTGGGTGAGACGTTCGGTATCGGCGCTAATTTGCCCTTCCACCAGCTCGGATACAACGTGCAGCGTGACATGCCGCGTGTCCGCCAGACTCGCGCGGGCTTGCTGAACGCTTGTGTCCATCAGGTGCCGCAGCGCAAGCGGCGAACGATCAAGCGCCAGCGTTTTGGTCTCGGCCCGGGTGGTATCGATAAATTGCTCGATCAGCTTCACCTGCTGTTCCACGCCGGAACGAATCCCGCCTAGCGCGCGTTGGGCGGCGGCATCGGTGGTATCGACTTTGCGCTCGAGCACGTAACCCCAGCTATGGATCGCGTTCAGCGGACCGCGCAAATCGTGCGACACGACGCCGAGCACGTGATCGCGCATGAAAAGCGCCGCTTCGGCACGTAAATGCGCGGTGTGCTCATCGGCATCGGCTTGTGGTGACTTGGTTTCTAATGACGCCCCGGCGCCGCTCGGCGAAACAATCAGCGTCACGGTATCCGCCTGGCCGATACTGCCCGGCAGCGCGAGGATGGCGAACGAACGCGATCTCGACCGCCCGCCCTCGCCCTCGTCAATCGATACCCTCGCGCGACGCACGCTGCCGGCGGCGAACGCGGCATCGGCTGCTTCAGCAAGCACGGCGATCAGGGGTTTGGGCAAGGCGGTATCGGCGAGCGCGCGGCCTTCGAATGCGTGAGGGTCGAGATCGAATAGATGGGCGAAAACGGTATCGGCGGACAGGCAGCGTTGTGCGGTATCCAGCACGAGCACGCCGTCCGTGCCCGCGACCGGCGCTTCAGGACGGGGAGCGTGCCCCGTGTCGACCGTGCCGGAGAAAGACGTTGTCACGATAGGAAATCCTTGAGCGTTGATGAATGCGAGTATCTTGCCCGGTGTTATCGAGATGACTGGCCATTATAGGGGAGTGCTTCTGGGCATTCCCCGTGGGGCTTGACCGGCTTCTCCTCCCCATTAACGAGATACTGTCAAAGGGTGCAGCAAACTCGCAGCAAACCTCGTGCACGCGTCGCCGGGTGTAACGATGCCGCCTGAAAGCCCTACAATACCGGTTTTAGAACCAGCCGGCGGTGTCGGCTTTTACAAGGAGTGTTACATGGCGATCGTGACGACCGACTCAGGGCTCAAGTATGAAGATTTGACTGTGGGCGAAGGCGCTGAAGCCGTTGCCGGCAAATCGGTGAGCGTGCATTACACGGGCTGGCTCACGGACGGCCAGAAGTTCGACTCCAGCCACGACCGTAATGACCCGTTCGCGTTTGTGCTCGGCGGCGGCATGGTCATCAAGGGCTGGGACGAAGGCGTGCAGGGGATGAAAATCGGCGGCAAACGCAAGCTGACCATTCCGCCGCAGTTGGGGTATGGCGTGCGCGGCGCCGGCGGCGTGATCCCGCCGAACGCGACGCTGGTATTCGAAGTGGAATTGCTGGACGTTTAAGGCTCGTTCGATCGCGCCGGCGGTGTTTGGACGAACCGTCGGCGCGATTGGAATTACCCGTTCAATCCCCGCTCCAAGTCCCCGCGAATATCCCCGGCATTTTCCAGCCCCACCGCTAGCCGGATCAGCCCTTCCCGAATTCCCGCCGCTTCACGCACTTCAGGCGTCAACCGCCCGTGGGTTGTAGTCGACGGATGCGTAATCGTCGTGCGCGTATCGCCGAGATTGCCGGTGATCGAACAGATTTTCGTTGCATCGATCACGCGCCACGCATTCGCTCGCTGCTCTTCGCGCGTCTCGCCCCTCAATTCGAACGACACGATCGCGCCGCCTGCCTTCTGCTGCTTCCTGGCAATCGCGTATTGCGGGTGCGACTCGAGCCCCGGATAAAACACGCGCTCGATTGCCGGATGCGTCTCGAGCCAGCGTGCGATTTCCAGCGCATTCGCCGATTGCTTCTCCACCCGCAGCGACAGCGTTTCCATGCCTTTCAGCAAGACCCACGCGTTAAACGCGGACAACGTCGGCCCTGCACTGCGCACGAACGGAAACACCTTTTCCATGATGAACTGCTTCGACCCGACCAGCGCGCCGCCCAACACGCGTCCCTGACCATCGAGGAATTTGGTCGCCGAATGCATCACGACATCCGCGCCGAGCTTCAACGGCTGCTGCAGTGCCGGACTACAGAAACAGTTATCGACGACAAACAACGCGCCCACTTCCTTCGAAATCTTCCCGATCGCTTCAATATCCGCAATCTCCGTCAGCGGATTCGACGGCGTTTCGAGGAAAAACATCTTCGTCTCGGGACGCACGGCGGCTCGCCATTCGTCCAGATTGGTGGCATCGACGAACGTGGTCGTGATCCCGAACTTCGTGAAGATCTGCGAGAACATCCCGATCGTCGATCCGAACAAACTCTTCGAACTGACCAGATGGTCGCCTTGCTGCATCGAACACATCACCACCGACATGATCGCGGCCATGCCTGAAGCCGTCGCCATGCACGCCTCGCCGCCCTCAAGCGCCGCCAGCCGGTTCTGGAACATCGCAACCGTCGGGTTCGTGAAGCGCGAGTACGTGTAAGCCTCTTCGGAATTCTTGAAGCTTTCCGCGGCGTGCGCGGCGCTCTCGAACACAAAGCTCGATGTCAGGAAAATCGCTTCCGAGTGCTCGTTGAACTCACTGCGCAGCGTTCCGGCGCGCACGGCGAGCGTATCGAAGTTGAGGTTGTCGTCCATGTTCGTGTTTTCCATTCCCATCTAGTCCAACTATTCGTTAGCCCGGCCAAAAAACCGGGACGCAAAAAAGCCCGCTTCTGCGTCAGCATGAGCGGGCTCGGTGCGGAAAAGCCTGTAGCGTCGCCGGCGCGTGGTCCAGATTCGCCACCGGTTCGCTTTAGCTGTTTCGGGTTCCGAGTGAAGCTAAACCTCTAGCTTTTAATCAAAACCCGCGTCCGCAAGCTGATCTCAAATCGACGCAAACCCAATCCTATCACGCGTTTCCTTGCCCCGTTCACTCCACCGACAACTGCAAGTGCAACTGCGAACGCGATACATCGCCGCCTTCCATGGCTTCACTCGCGGCATCGCGATCCGACTGGGCTTGGGGCGCCAAGCGCGACGTTTCCAGGCGATCCAGATAAGCCGAGTCAATGTCGCCGGTGATGTAGTTGCCATCGAAGCACGATGCATCGAATTCACGCAGCGCCGGGTTGATGTCGCGAATGGCTTGCTTCAGGTCGGCCACGTCCTGATAGACCAGATGATCTGCGCCAATCATGCGCGCGACTTCCTCGTCCGAACGTCCATGGGCGACCAGTTCGCCGCGCGTCGGCATGTCGATGCCATACACGTTCGGGAACTTCACCGGCGGTGCAGCGGACGCGAAGATCACCTTGGCGGCGCCTGCATCGCGCGCCATCTGCACGATTTCATGCGATGTCGTGCCGCGCACGATGGAGTCATCGACGATCAACACATTCTTGCCCTTGAACTCGATCGCCATCGCGTTCAGCTTCTGGCGCACCGACTTCTTGCGCACCGCCTGGCCGGGCATGATAAACGTGCGGCCAACATAGCGATTCTTGAAGAATCCTTCGCGATACTCCACGCCCAGTTTCGCGGCCACTTGCATGGCGGCGGGACGCGACGAATCGGGGATCGGCATGACCACGTCAATTGCGACGCCCGGTAGCACGCGCTTGATCTTCTCGGCGAGGTAATCGCCCATGCGCAGGCGCGCGTTGTAGACCGGCACGCCGTCGAGGCACGAATCGGGACGCGCGAGATAGACGAGTTCGAAGATGCAGGGGTTCAGGCTCGGGTTCTCGGCGCATTGCTGGTTGTGCAGGTTGCCGTCGTTATCGATGAAAATCGCTTCGCCCGGCTCCACGTCACGCACGAATTCGAAGCCGATACCTTCAACCGCCACCGATTCCGACGCCACCATCCATTCCACGCCCGTCGCGGTTTCCATCTTGCCGAGCACGAGCGGACGGATGCCGAACGGGTCGCGGAAAGCGACAAGACCATAACCCGCGATCAGCGAGACGATGGCATAAGAACCCTTCACTCGCCGATGCACACCGCTCACCGCCTTGAACAGCGCGGCCGGATCGAGTTCCAGGCCGGAGCTGGACAACTGCAGTTCGTGCGCGAAGACGTTGAGCAGGACTTCCGTGTCCGACGCGGTGTTGATGTGCCGGCGATCGATCCGGAACATCTCTTCCTTCAACTGCGGCCAGTTCGTCAGGTTGCCGTTGTGGGCGAGGATGATGCCGAACGGCGCGTTCACGTAGAACGGCTGGGCTTCTTCCTCGCTCGATGCTGATCCGGCCGTCGGATACCGCACTTGGCCAATGCCGACATTACCCGGCAGGCTGCGCATGTTGCGCGTGCGGAACACGTCGCGGACCATGCCGTTGGCTTTATGCATGTGGAAGTTATTGCCGTTGGCCGTTGCAATGCCAGCCGCGTCCTGCCCGCGATGCTGCAAGAGCAGCAAGCTGTCATAAATCAACTGGTTCACGGGGGTCTGGGAAACTACGCCTACGATGCCGCACATGGCATGGTCCTTCAAAGAGTCGAAACGGGTCCAAAAGGCGTATCGGTGCAACGAATGCAGACGGCCCCGGTTGGGGTGATCAGACTGCAGGGTGTTGCGCCGAGCCGTAGCAAAGTTCTCGGGTAGCGCGCCAGGACGTCATTGCGCAGGCGTGGTGGACGGATCTTGCGGGCCGTCCGGCGTGGTGCGCACGTACGCGGCGAGCGTATCGGGAAGCAGCGGTTTCAGTTCTCGCACGCCTTGCTCGGCCGCGGGCCGGAACAACGCGTTACGCCAGAAATCGTGTTGCGGCAGTTCGGTCAAGCCCGCGAGGGCGACCAGGATCACTACCAGAATGGCCCCTCTCACGAGGCCGAACAACAGTCCAAGCGACCGGTCGATACCGCGCAGCCCGATCACTTCGGTCACGCGTGTCAACAACGCGCCAGCCACACTCGATACCACCAGCACGCCCGCGACAATCAGCAGAAATGCAATCAGCCACTGCGTCAGCGCCCCGCCCGGCCAATGCGCCGGAATGTACGGCACGACCAGCCCGACGAACCGCCCCGCGATCAACAGTGCCGCGATCCAGCCAATCAGGCCGAACACTTCGGCCAGCAGGCCGCGCCACATGCCGCGCAGCGCGGACAGGCCGATCACGGCCATCACCGCGTAGTCGAAACTCGTAAACATCTACAGCTAGTTCGCCGACGCGTTATTGCTGCCGCTGCCGCTGCTGCTGCTGCCGCCACCCAGCCCTGCTTGCCGCACCTTGACCAGCGCCGCCGACGCAGCCGTGCGGTCAGCGAACGGTCCGGCACGCAACAGCGTGCGGCTACTGCCGTCAGCCTGTTTCCGATGTTCGATATATGCGGGCACTCCCGCCGCCTTCAACTTGGTCACCCAGTTTTGAGCTGCGGTGTCGTCATCGAAGGTACCGATCTGGACCACGAAACGGCTGCCCGCCGGCGAGGCCGGTGTGTTCGGTTTCGGGATAGCTGCGGTAGCCGCAGGCGCTTCCGCTGGCGGTTTCGCGGCCGCTGTAGCGACGGGCGGCGGTGTCACCGGCTTGGCTTCGGGCGCAGCCGCCGCGGCCTTGGCCTGAGCTTGCGGCTGTACTGGTGTAGAGGCTCGATTCGAATTGACCGCAGAGGCGGGCTTGGACGCCACTGCCGCCGCATTGTCCGGCGCTGCGGCGGGGCCATCCGGTGCTACGCCTGCTTGCGTATCCGCTGACGAATCCACTGCGCCGCCATCCGACGCGTCGTTGTGACTCGTCTTGGGCAGAGGCGCGGCCGGGCGTGCGGGGATATCGATGGAGATGTCGTCGGTGACGGGTTTCGGATGCGAATCCAGCACCATGGGCAGGATGATCACTGCTGCTGCGACCAGCGCGAGCGCGCCGACCAGACGCCGCCGCGCGCGCTGCTTTTCGGGCAGGGTGGGATCGAGCATCATTGCGTCGGCTTCAGGACGGTCGCTGCGGCGCGTCCGGCGTTCGGTACGCACGGTCTGACGCGAGCCGCGCGGGGAGTCGGAGTATGCGTCGCGACCTGAGGGCGCGTCGTCTTTCTTGCCGAACGAGAAAAAGGACATGGTTGGCTTTTGCGAGAGGCTGGCCGGCCGTCCGTTCAATGACGCTGCGATTTACGGTAAGCCATGACGCCGGCCACCGTATGGAAACTGCCGAAAACCAAAATTCTATCATTTTCGGACGCTCGCTTTAACGCATCTTGAAAAGCGTCGGCCGGATTGTTGAATTGTGTAACGCTGCTGTCACTGCTGTCGTTGACGCCGGCATCGCGTAAAACGCTTTCCAGCTTGGCCGGAGGAGCGCCGCGCGGGGTGGGCAGGGCCGTCACGTTCCAGTGATCGATCTCGCCCTTCAAATGCTCGACGACGCCGGCGAGGTCCTTGTCGCCCATCGCACCGAAGATTGCGTACGTGTAGGGGAAAAATCCCATGTTGCCGAGATTCTGAGCCAAAACGGCGGCGGCGTGGGGATTGTGAGCGACGTCGAGGATCACTTGTGGCTTGCCCGGCACAACCTGGAAACGTCCCGGTAACTCAACGTTCGCCAGTCCTAGGCGAATGTCTTGCGCAGATACCGGAATGCGCTCGCGGAGCGCTTCGAGGGCGGCCAGCGCCGCCGATGTGTTGATCAGCTGATTCGCGCCGCGCAACGCCGGGTAGGCGAGCGCCGAGCGCCGTTGCGTCCGGCCGATGTAACTCCATTGCTGGCGCTCGTTACCGCCCTGCGCTTCGTAGCGAAAATCGCGGCCGACGAGCCACAAATCCGCGCCAATTGCCTTCGCGTGGTCGATCAGCGACTGCGGCGGCGAGGGATCGCCACAAATGGCGGGCGTATCCGGGCGGAAAATGCCGGCTTTCTCGAAGCCGATTTTCTCGCGGGTGTCGCCGAGGTATTCCGTATGGTCGATGTCGATGCTGGTGATGATCGCGCAATCGGTATCGATGATATTGACGGCGTCGAGGCGGCCGCCCAGCCCTACTTCGAGGATCACTGCGTCCAGGTTCCGCGATGCGAACAGCCGCATGATCGCCAGCGTGGTGAATTCGAAGTACGTCAGCGAGACTGGTTCTGCCAGGCTCATGCGCGCCTGTTCGACGGCTTCGAAATGTTCGATCAGCTCGTCGTCGGTGGCATCGACGCCACTGATTCGCGCGCGCTCATTGAAGTCGAGCAGATGCGGTGACGTATGACAGCCCACGCGATACCCGGCGCGCACCAAAATGGTTTCGATGATCGCGCAGGTCGAACCCTTGCCGTTCGTTCCGCCGACTGTGATTACCGGGCACGTGAACTTTAGTTGGAGCGCGTCGCGGACTTGGCTGATGCGCGCCAGGCCCATGTCGATGCCGACGGGATGCGCCGATTCCAGGTGTTCTAGCCACGCGTTGAGGGTAGGAAATGTCGCCATGAATGATCGTGCTTGGGGTGGATGCTGGTTGTCAGTTGAGGGGTGTTGGGCGGTGGCGGGGCTCTTGGGTTACGGTCGGGGTCAATGCCGGGGTGCACGGGTTCTGTGGTAGCGATCTGGTTCACTTGCCGGGTTGCTGCTTTCCAGGTCTTCGCGGGTTATATCTTGGCTGATTTCTTTATCACTATTAGCCACTGCGCGTGGCGGCGCGTCATTTCTTTGTCCAAAGCGACAAAGAAACGAAGCAAAGAAAACGCTTTCACCGCTCTACCCTAAGTGTCCACAGCGTGCAGTTCCAATTCATGGGTGCCCCAAAAGCACGGTGCTCGCAAGAGCCACGGATGTGTGAAACCCTCTTTCTCCGAACACGGATACCCACACGCTTCGCCACCAGTGACTGAACCTGCCCAAGGTACACCCCGCGCTATCCGCCTAGAACCAACCACCGAATTTGTACGCACTTCGAACCACGTCGCCAACCCACCTAACAAGCGAAGGTACCGAAATACGTGAGGCCGTACCCGACTAAACACCATGCAACCCACCAACCGACTCACCAAAAATTGAAGCGGTAAATACGCACTAGGCTGTGATTGGCGAAGCTGGCCACGCGCCTCTGCCGCGCAAACCGGACAACCAAGCGACCGAGAAACGGAGCCTCAAAAGCGTGTGAGGCCGTGCGGGTCCCTGGAACACGGGTGCTTGCCCGAGAGCGTACGGGGCGAAGCGTTTTACTGTCAGGATTCGCGAGAAGGAGGGTTTCAAACATCCTAAGCTCTGGCGAGCACCGTGCTTTTGGGGCACCCATGAATAGAAACTGCACGCTGTGGACACTTAGGGTAGAGCGGTGAAAGCGTTTTCTTTGCTTCGTTTCTTTGTCGCTTTGGACAAAGAAATGACGTGCCGCCACGCACAGTGGCTAATAGTGATAAAGAAATCAGCCAAGATATAACCTGCGAAGACCTGGAAAGCAGCAACCCAGCATCAACCCCGACACCAAACCCAAACCCCGAGTGCAAACGAAAGCCTTAGGCTACTGCATCAGCCGGCTGCAGCGTCAACAGTGCAATCAACCGCGCGATTTCTTCGCGCATCTTCCGCCGATCCACGATCATGTCGATAGCACCCTTCTGGATCAGGAATTCCGAACGCTGAAACCCTTCCGGCAGCTTCTCGCGCACCGTTTGTTCGATCACACGCGGCCCCGCAAACCCGATCAGCGCCTTCGGCTCAGCAATCACCACATCGCCCAAAAACGCAAAACTAGCGGACACACCGCCCATCGTCGGATCGGTGAGAACCGAGATAAACGGCAGCTTGGCTTCGGCCAACTTCGTCAGCATGGCAGTAGTCTTGGCCATCTGCATCAACGACAGCAAGCTTTCCTGCATCCGCGCGCCGCCCGACGCCGTGAAACAGATAAACGGTGTGCGCTGCTCGAGCGCATTACGCGCGCCGCGAGCAAAACGCTCGCCGACAACCGACCCCATCGACCCGCCCATGAACGAGAACTCGAAGCAGGCGGTCACAACAGGAATGGTGTGGATCGCACCGCCCATGACGACCATGGCGTCGGTTTCGTCCGTATCTTCCATCGCCTCTTTCAGGCGGTCCGGGTACTTCCGGCTGTCCTTGAACTTGAGCGCATCGACCGGCAGGATCTCCTGGCCGATTTCATAACGGCCTTCCGGATCAAGCAGCCCGTCCAGCCGTTCGCGCGCGCCAATCCGCATGTGATGGCTGCATTTCGGGCAGACATGCAGATTTGCCTCGACGTCATTGCGATACAGCACCGCTTCGCACGACGGACACTTGATCCACAGCCCTTCCGGAATGCCCTTGCGGCTTTTAGGATCGGTTTGCTTGATCTTCGGCGGTAACAATTTGTCGAGCCAGCTCATCGTATGTTCTTCCTATTTTCTCGTGTTTTGCGGCCATTTGGAGCGGATTTGATCCCTCCGGGCCGCAATAACGGGTTATTTTGCAGAATCGAGCGCAGAGCGAATTTCAGCGATAAACCGCGTCAGCATCTCGGCCGCCTTCTCCGGCGGCGCTTCTTCAAGCAGTTGCACGAGACGGCTGCCAATCACCACGGCATCCGAGACATCGGCCACCAGCCTCGCCGACGCAGCGTCGCGAATGCCGAAACCCACCCCCACCGGCAACGCAACATGCGCCTTGATGGCCGGGATTTTACTCGCGATGCTGGCTACGTCCAGATTTGCTGAACCTGTCACGCCTTTCAGCGACACGTAATAGACATATCCACTCGCCACTTTGCCGACCGCTGCAATGCGTGCATCGGTCGACGTGGGCGCAAGCAGGAAGATTGGATCGATGTCCGCAGCGCGCATCGATGCACTGAATTCCACGGACTCTTCCGGCGGGTAATCGACGACCAGAACGCCATCCACGCCCGCGTCCTTCGCCGCTTTGGCAAAGGTTTCCGTGCCCATCCGTTCGATCGGATTGGCATAGCCCATCAGGACTACCGGGGTCGTTGTGTTGGTTTCGCGGAAGCGTTTCACGTCAGCGAGAACATGTTTCAGCGAGACGCCCTTCGCCAACGCGCGCTCGGACGAACGCTGGATGACGGGACCATCGGCCATCGGGTCGGAAAACGGCACGCCGAGTTCGATGACGTCCGCGCCGCCCTTGGCGAGCGCGTGCATGAGTTCGACGGTTTGCTCAGGGTTCGGATCCCCGGCCGTGATGAACGGAATCAAACCTTTCTTGCCCTGCTCGGCCAACGCCGCAAATGTGCTTTTAATACGGGACATGAATTAATCTCTTTGCGCGATACGCGCCTTTTAGCGTTTTTTAGTAGTGACTTTTGAGCGTGCTAGGCGGCGTTCGCTCGGTCAACGGCAGGGTCTGCGTGTGCGGCGGTCGGTTCAGCCTGAATCCCAACGGAGCGCGTTTCCGCGACCCGTTTTTCGGCAATCGCGTGATAGTCGGCGTTGATCTCGTAGCCAACGAACTCGCGCCCGTGACGCGCACAGGCAACGGCGGTCGTGCCGCTGCCCATGAACGGATCGAGCACGCGTCCGCCACGTGGACAACTCGCCAAGACCATCCGCTCGATAATCTCAAGCGGCTTTTGCGTCGGATGATCCACGCGCTCGGCGTGCTGCCTGTGCAGTCGCGACACCGACCATACGTCCTTCGGGTTGTAACCGAGCTCCAGCCACTTGCTGCCTTCGAACAATTTGCGCGAACGCGCCTTCTTCGTCACTGCGTCGTAGGGGATGCGAATGGGATCGAGATCAAAGAAGTAATCCTTCGATACCGCGAAATAACCGATGTTGTCGTGCACCGACGTATATCTGCGCACCGTTCCACCCATGCTCGGCACGCGCCGGTCCCACACGATCTCGTTGACCATCGTGAGGCGGCGCTTGAGGAACACGAAGATCTCCGGCGCATATTGCCACGTGCAAAAAATGTAAAGCGAACCGCTTGGCTTGAGCTTCGGAATGGCCAGTTCAAGCCAACCGTAGGTCCAGTCGAGAAAGGCATCGCCGGAACGCATGTCCGAGTCGTTGCCGTAATCCTTGCCCAAGCCGTACGGTGGATCGGCGACGATCAAGTCGATCGAGCCGTCCGGGAGGTTCGCTGCATCGGTCAAGAAATCGCGGTGATGCAAATGAATCCCGCGTTCGGTGCTGCCGTGGACGCCATTGGAGACGTCACCACCGGCAGCGCCGTGCGCGCTTGCATGATCGATTTCATCGCGCATCGGCTGGGGGCTCAGAATGTGATGCCGGTGCGCTCGGCGACCGTATGCATGTCCTTGTCGCCACGGCCTGACAGATTGACAAGCAGCAGCTTGTCTTTCGGCAACGTGGGCGCGAGCTTCGCGGCGTAAGCGAGTGCATGGCTCGATTCCAGCGCGGGAATAATCCCTTCGATCCGGCAACAATCGTGGAAACCTTTCAGCGCTTCTTCGTCGGTAATGCCCACGTACTCGGCACGGCCCGCATCCTTCAGCCACGCGTGTTCCGGGCCGACGCCGGGATAATCCAGCCCGGCTGAAACCGAATGCGTCTCGATGATCTGGCCGTTTTCGTCCTGAAGCAGATACGTGCGGTTGCCGTGCAGGACGCCCGGACTTCCGCCGATCAGCGACGCCGCGTGACGACCGGTGCCGATCCCATCGCCAGCTGCTTCCACGCCGATCAACTTCACCTCTTTATCTTCGATATACGGATAAAAGATGCCCATCGCATTCGATCCGCCGCCAACACACGCGATCACCGCATCCGGCTGGCGACCCGTCATTTCGGGCATCTGGATCTTGCATTCATCGCCGATCACGCGCTGGAAGTCGCGCACCATCATGGGATAAGGATGCGGCCCCGCCACCGTACCGATGATGTAGAACGTGTTTTCCACGTTCGTCACCCAGTCACGCATGGCTTCGTTGAGCGCGTCTTTCAGCGTCTTCGAACCGGATTCGACCGGCACGACGGTCGCGCCGAGCAGCTTCATGCGATACACGTTCGCCGCTTGGCGCCGCACATCTTCCGAACCCATGTAGACCACGCATTCCATGCCGAACCGCGCGGCAATGGTCGCCGTGGCAACGCCGTGCTGCCCGGCGCCCGTTTCCGCGATCACCCGCGGCTTGCCCATCTTGCGCGCGAGCAGCGCCTGGCCAATGACGTTATTAACTTTGTGCGCGCCGGTGTGATTCAAATCTTCGCGCTTGAGGAAGATTTGCGCGCCGCCGAGCATCTCGCTCCAGCGCTTGGCGTGATAGATCGGCGAAGGACGCCCCACATAGTGCTTCAGCTCGTACTCGTATTCCGCGATAAACGCCGGATCCTTGCTGCATTCAGCGTATGCATCGCGGAGTTCATCGAGTGCATGGATCAGCGTTTCAGATACGAATGTGCCGCCATATGGACCGAAATGGCCCCGATCGTCTGGTAAGTTGTACATGTGTCACTCTCTCGATACGTGGCAGCGTTGCGCTTGCCCACGTAGGTTCCCATCTGGATCATCCGGCGTCTGCTTCGCGCACTGCGCGTACAAACGCCGCCATTCGGGCGTGATCTTTCACGCCCTTCGCCCCCGCTACTTCGATGCCGCTGGAGACATCGACTGCGTAGGGGCGCACGCGCCGGATGGCGTCAAGGACGTTTTGCGCGTTCAACCCACCACTCAAAACGGCCCGATGCCCGAGATCTGTTGGGATAAGTGACCAATCGAATACCTTTCCACCGCCACCGTAGCCGTCGACAAGGGTGTCGAGGAGCAAGCCGCTGGCTGCTGAATATTTAAGAGATGATTCTACCAAATCGCGCGCGGTGGCATCAGGCCCTACCCGCACAGCGCGCCACCACGGCAAACCGGCCACTTCGGCAAGCGCCTCGCATTGGGCCGGGGTTTCATCGCCATGAAATTGCAGCAACGATAAGCGCACGTTCGATGTCACCTCCCGAATCCATTCCGGCGTCGCGTTGACGAACAAACCGACCGCCGAGACGAGCGGGGGCACGTGCTCCGCCAGTTCGATAGCCTGCCCCACGCTCACTGAACGCGGGCTCGGCGGATAGAACACGAAACCGACGGCGTCGGCGCCGAGCGCGACAGCGGTATCGACGTCTTCCGTTTTTGATAGTCCGCACAGCTTGATTCTGGTCCGACGCAAATCGTTGCGTAAGTCGTTGCTCATGCCGTCACTCATGCTTTGTCTCGTTGCTTAGTCTCGTTCTTGTTGTCCTGCCAGACCGCGCTCCACGGGTAGCTGCCCAAGCGCGGCGCGGGCACTGCGAAGTTCTCAGGATAGCCGACCTCGGCCAAATACAGGCCGTCGGGCATGAACGTGGGCGCGGCGCGCTTGCGGTCTCGGGCTTCCAGCAATTCCGCCATCCATGACGCCGGATGTTTGCCGCGGCCGATTGCGACGAAACATCCCATCAAGTTGCGCACCATATGGTGCAAAAACGCGTTCGCCCGAAAGCGAAAGTGGATGAAATCGCCCTGCTCGACAATATCGATTTGATGAAGATATTTCACCGGCGTCTTCGCCTGACATTCCGACGAACGGAACGCGGTGAAATCGTGC
Source organism: Caballeronia sp. LjRoot29 (assembly GCF_964252755.1). Classification (NCBI taxonomy): domain Bacteria; kingdom Pseudomonadati; phylum Pseudomonadota; class Betaproteobacteria; order Burkholderiales; family Burkholderiaceae; genus Caballeronia; species Caballeronia sp. LjRoot29. The sequence continues at coordinate 118,436 of NZ_CAXUPU020000023.1, forward strand.
TTGCCGATCAGGCTGGCGGCGGCTTCGCGCATCGCGTTGGCATCGAGCGGCGCGTAGCACCAGCCGGCCCGGCCGGTGATCATCGGCGAACGCACGGGGTGGACGTACAGCGCGTAGAAATAGGTGCGCTCGAAGGCGCCGAAGCGCGCATGGAAGTCGTCAGGCATCGGCCGCGCCCACTGGACCGCGACGCTCTGCGGCAAGAACGCGTTCGTGCCGCGCACCCAGGCGAAGTCGGTGCGCTCGAGTTCGGTATCGAAATGGACGACCTGGCCGAGCGCGTGCACGCCGGTATCTGTGCGCCCCGCGACGACCGTCTGCACGCGCGTTTGCGTGAATTTCCCCAACGCGCGTTCGAGAACGTCCTGGACGGTCGGCACGTCTGATTGAGTCTGCCAGCCGCTGAACGCCGAACCGTCGTACTGGATGCCTAATGCAATTCGTTTCACAGGCATCTCAGGACAGCGGCGCCAATGTGGATAACAGCGTGGCCGCGGGTTGGCGCGTGGCCGGATCGTTTGATTCGATCACTTCCTGCAGCAACGTGCGCGCACCGGATAAATCGCCGAGTTCAATGTATTCGACAGCCAGTTCGAGCTTGTTGCGGGCTATCGTCGAGATTTGCTCGGGGGTGAAGGCCGGCAGCGGTTCGGTCTGGCTCGATGGCGAGTTGTAGTCGAAGTCGAGGCTCAAAGGGCCGAAACGCGATGCGCCAAGGCCCGCCACCGATGCCGCGCCCGCCGTGCCGGATTCGATTTGCTCGCTCACGGATGGCGGGGGGGTGGCCGGTTCAGGGTGGCTGTGCTGTGCGTTTTGACGATCGAAGATGGCTGGGTCGGCGATCGGCTGGGGCGTGGCGGGCGCGGGGGTTAAGGGGGCTTCGGTTTGTGCAGCGGCTTGGGTCGGAGCGGGCGCCTCCTGACGCGGCGGCAAGCCGAAATCGAGCGCGCTCAGGGCTTCAATAGCCTCTTGCGGGAATTTAGGCTGCGGGAAACGCGAAGCCGGCGACGGCTCGTCGTCATAGGTGGACTGGCCTTCGGCGTCGTATCGATCGTCTGATGCCGGGTCAGGTACAGCCGGCTGGGTCGATGCCGAGTGTTCTCCACTTTCGTGCGCGCTAGAGGTGTGCGTCGATGCTTCACGGGCAGCGGCTTCACGTGCTTCTGCTTCGCGCGCTTCTCGTTCCCGGGCCTCTTCTTCGCGGGCAGCAGCCTCGCGGGCTTCGGCCTCGCGCGCCGCAGCTTCACGGGCTTCGGCTTCCCTCGCTGCAGCTTCACGGGCCGCAGTCTCGCGAGCTTCTGCTTCCCTTGCCGCAACTTCACGGGCTTCCGCCTCACGCGCCGCAGCTTCACGGACTGCAAGTTCGCGGGCTTCTACTTCACGGGCCGCAGTCTCACGGGCTTCCGCTTCGCGCGCAGCAGTTTCGCGTGCTGCAACTTCGCGAGCTTCCACCTCACGCGCTTCCGCTTTGCGCGCCGCCAACTCACGCGCCGCAGCTTCACGCGCTTCAGTTTCCCGCGTCGCCGCTTCCCGTGCTTCGGCCTCTCGCGTCGCCTGTTCTAACGCGGCGGCCTCACGAAGCTCCTGCTCCCGAGCTTCCATCTCCCCGCGCAACGCCTCGGCGCGATCAGCCGCCGCCCGTTCCGCAGCCAGCGCCGCCTCAATCGCACCCGGACGCGGCGGCGTGAAATCGCGATGAAGCGCTGCAGGCGCACCGGGCATGAACGGCGCGCGTTTGGTGTCCGCATCGCGCGCCGGACTTGCCGCATCCTGCGCGCGGCTCTCGCTCAGCGTGACTCGCGCACCGTCGGCATCGTCGTCTATTGCATTACTTTCGGAGGGGACAGGCTTGTCTTCGGTCGGGGTGTCGAAGGACTGCGCGGCATCGTAGTTTTCCATGCTTGCAGCCACCACGTTCAGCTCGCCCTGGCCGCGCTCAATCGATGCGCCGTCAAGATCAGCAGCGCCCGTGGGACTTTCGGCGTGGCTCGCCGATCCGTGGTGATGCGGCGGGACGGCGGTCTCAGGCGGCGTGAACGATGGCGATGGTTCTTGCGTGCGTTCATTGGCAACCGCAGCACTTGCAAGACGGCGCCGCTTGCCGGCCCGCATCACGAGCAGCAACAAGCCGATCACGACGACGGCCCCGATAAGCCAGCCGATCGGCCCGTTCATCGACGTCGCCGTAGAACCCGTCGCTGACGGCGCACTGACCGGTGCGACAGTCGCAGCGGGTGCGCTCGATGCGCTCAATGCCGGGACCGCTTCCGATGCAGGCGCAACGTCGCTTGCGCCTGCAGCCGCGCTCGCAGTCGTCGCAGGTTGAGCTTCGGAGGTCGGCAACGCCGCGTTCGGCTCGCTCGATGCATTGGGCGCGACCGGCGCAACAGCGCCACTCGTCACAACAGCCGCCACTCCGTTCACCGCGCCGACGGCATTCGACGTCCCCTCGGCCGGCGCCGCGACCGCCACCGCAGCCGAACCGCTAGCCTCGACTGCCGGCGCCGCCGATACGGCCACGGGCGCAGAAGCACCAGAGGCCCCTGCAGCCACCGCCGCGTCCTCGACCACCGGCACGTTCAATACCGATCCGAGCTTCAACCGGCTTGGGTCATGACCCATGAACGCGTTGGGATTCGCGTCGAAGAGCGCGCGCGCCATCTTTTCGCGTGTGGCGCGGTCGGTTGAACCTGTGATCTGGGTGGCAATATCGCTAAGCGACTGCCCGGGTTTCACGCTGTACTGCGTGACAGCGCTCGCCGATGCCGCCGACGCATCCAGAACGGCTGACGCGCTGCTGGCCTGGGCGATGGCATCGGAGGAAACGAACGTCCCAAGCAGCACACTCGCGACGCTTGCCGCGATCAGCGCCGCGCGCCGCGAGCGGCTCAGGAAGCGAAGCTGTGAATGAAGCGGCCGACTCGGACGAACGATCATTGAAACTCCAGGCGAGTGGACAGCGAACAAGAACCCAACAAAACGGGACAACATCTCAACACGGCGACGAGTTCGCGGCGGAAATTCAGCAACCCAGGCAGCAAACCCGCCGCAAAACGACAAAGCGCCGCGCAAGCGCGACGCTTCATTGAACTACACCGCGTCGTGGCGCGTAGTTTACTTTACTTGTCCAGCAGGATGCGCAGCATCCGGCGCAGCGGTTCTGCCGCGCCCCACAGCAGCTGGTCGCCGACCGTGAACGCCGACAGATATTCACCGCCCATGGCCAGCTTGCGCAAGCGGCCGACTGGCACCGTCAGCGAACCCGTGACAACCGCCGGCGACAAATCGCGCATCGACGCTTCCCGTTCGTTCGGGACAACCTTCACCCAGTCGTTCGCCGATGCCAAAATGCCGTGCAATTCGTCCAGCGGCACGTCCTTCTTGAGCTTGATGGTCAGCGCTTGCGAATGACAACGCATTGCGCCGATCCGCACGCACAGGCCGTCCACCGGAACCGAACCCGGCTCGCCCATGGCCGGCAACCCCAAAATCTTGTTGGTTTCCGCGCCGCCCTTCCATTCTTCCTTCGACATGCCGTTGCCAAGATCCTTGTCGATCCACGGAATCAGCGAGCCGGCCAGCGGCACGCCGAAATTATCGATGGGCATACGCTCGCTGGACATGGCTGCCTGCACGCGCTTGTCGATATCGAGAATAGCCGACGACGGGTCCGCCAGATCTTCCTTCGCCGCGCCGTAAAGCACGCCCATTTGCTGCAGCAGTTCGCGCATGTTCTGCGCGCCCGCGCCGGAAGCCGCCTGATACGTCATGGCGGTCGTCCATTCGACCAGGTTCTGATTGAACAGGCCGCCGAGCGCCATCAGCATCAGGCTGACCGTGCAATTCCCACCGATGAAATTCCGGCCGCCCTTAACAAGCGAATCCTTGATGACGTTCAGGTTCACCGGGTCGAGAATGATGACCGCGTCGTCCTTCATGCGCAGCGACGAAGCCGCGTCGATCCAGTAACCTTTCCAGCCTGCCGCGCGCAGTTTCGGGAACACCTCATTCGTGTAATCGCCGCCCTGGCACGTAATGATGACGTCGCACTTTTTCAGGTCGTCGACGCTTGTCGCATCCTTGAGTTTCGTCTCGTTTTTCGCGAATGACGGCGCGTCGCCGCCTGCATTGCTGGTGCTGAAAAACACCGGTTCGATCAGGTCGAAATCGCCTTCCTGTTGCATGCGTTGCATCAGGACGCTGCCGACCATGCCGCGCCAACCAACGAGACCTACGTTCATGACTAACCTTTTTTGTGGACATTTCCCCGCTTGGGCCAGACCCTCCGCCGGCGTGACCGCGCGGGGAAGATGAGCGGGCACGACAGGCGATCAGCGGAACGTGATCGTTTTGAGGGAAATGGTTTTCGTAATGCGTTTGGACAGCGCAACCGTACCCGGCAGCGTGTTCATAAGCGTAATGGCGAGACGAGTCGTGCGAGCGCCTGAGCTAAAGCCGCCGCTTGAAGTCGAGTCCAGAGAGATTGAAGAGATCTTCGCCATGACAAAAGACTATACACGATAACCCGCATATTCGTCCCTCCGCGCGAGCGTTCCACGCCTTTCGACGCGTTTCGTGCGCTAAAAGAGACGAATCGAGATGAAATATCGCGATTGGCACCATCTTGAAAAACTGACTGCCGCGAGACGCTTTTCCACCGGAAGTTTTTACTAAATCGTCCGATGGAAAAGCACGTTACCCGATTTAAAGCGCCGCCAGAACCGCGTCGCCCATTTCCTTCGTGCCGACTGTACGGCCGTCCGGTGTCGCGATATCGCCGGTACGCAGACCCTGCGCGAGCACCTTTTTCACCGCCGCTTCGATCCGGTCGGCCTGCTCGACCTTGCCGAGCGAGTAACGCAGCATCATGGCGGCCGACAGAATGGTCGCCAGCGGATTCGCCACGCCCTTGCCCGCGATATCCGGCGCCGAACCATGCGACGGCTCGTACAGGCCCTTGTTGTTTTTATCGAGCGAGGCGGACGGCAACATGCCGATAGAACCCGTCAGCATGGCGGCTTCGTCGGAGAGAATGTCGCCGAACATGTTGCCGGTCACGACCACGTCGAACGCCTTCGGCGCCTTCACCAGCTGCATGGCCGCGTTGTCCACGTACATGTGCGACAACTCGACGTCCGGATATTCCTTCGATACATCGATCATCACATCGCGCCAGAATTGCGACGTTTCGAGCACGTTGGCTTTATCGACGCTCGTCAGCTTCTTTGCGCGCTTTTGCGCGGCCTGAAACGCCACGTGAGCGATACGGCGCACTTCCGGCTCGGAATAGCGCATGGTGTCGAAGCCTTCCTTCGCGCCTTCGAACAAGCCATCCGGCGATGACCGCACGCCGCGCGGCTGGCCGAAATAGATGTCACCGTTCAGTTCGCGGATGATCAGGATATCCAGCCCCGCGACAATTTCCGGCTTCAACGACGAAGCCGCCGTCAATTGCGGATAACAAATGGCCGGACGGAAATTCGCGAACAACTGCAGATGCTTGCGCAGACCCAGGATGGCTTGCTCCGGACGCAACGCGCGTTCGAGCGAATCGTATTTCCAGTCGCCCACGGCGCCGAACAGGATTGCATCCGATGCTTTTGCCAGCGCGAGCGTTGCTTCCGGCAGCGGATGACCGCTCGCCTCGTAACCCGCGCCACCGACAGGCGCTTCTTCGAGCTCGAACTTTTCGTCGAGCGCGTTCAGGACCTTGACGGCTTCCTTGATGATTTCCGGACCGATGCCATCGCCGGGCAGCACTGCAATCTTCATGGTGTTTCCTTTTCTTTGTTGATTCGTACTATTCGCACTATCCGCATTTATCCGACGAGGCGGTTGTTCAGCCACGGCTGCTTCAGGAGGCGCTCGTTCTCATACTGCTTGATCTTGTCGGCGTGGCGCAGCGTGAGCGCAATGTCGTCGAAACCATTCAGCAGGCAGAACTTGCGGAAGCCCGGCACTTCGAACGAAAACTCGGAGCCGTCACCCGTCAGCACGACCTGACGCTCGAGATCCACCGTCAGCTTGAAACCGTTGAACGCGTAGGTCTCGTTGAACAGCCGGTCCACTTGGCTATCCGTCAGGACGATCGGCAGCAGGCCGTTCTTGAAACAGTTGTTGAAGAAGATATCGGCGAAACTCGGCGCGATGATCGCGCGGAAACCGTACTGATCCAGCGCCCACGGCGCGTGTTCACGCGAGCTGCCGCAGCCGAAATTCTCGCGCGTCAGCAGAATCGACGCGCCCTTGTAGCGAGGCTGATTCAGCACGAAATCCGGATTCAGCGGGCGTTGCGAATTGTCCTGGCCGGGTTGGCCGACATCGAGATAACGCCATTCATCGAACGCATTCGGGCCGAAGCCCGTGCGCTTGATGGACTTCAGAAACTGCTTCGGGATGATCGCGTCCGTGTCGACGTTCGCGCGATCCAGCGGCGCCACGAGCCCGCTATGTACTGTGAATTTTTCCATGATCCGTCACCGGTTTGGTCTGCTTGACCGTTCTTTAAAACCGCTTACTTGTCGGCCGCGTTGCTGATCGAATTGCCGAGGTGATGCAGATCCTCGCCAAAGCCGTGAACCGTGTTGCAGCCCGCGACGCCGGCAAAAACCGCGATCAACCCCAGCACAATGAAGACGCGCTTCATGTCAGTTCGCGGATATCGACGAAATGGCCTTCAATAGCAGCAGCCGCCGCCATCGCCGGGCTCACCAGATGCGTACGGCCACCTGCGCCCTGACGCCCTTCGAAGTTGCGATTCGATGTAGATGCACAGCGCTCGCCCGGCTCCAGCCGGTCGGCATTCATCGCGAGACACATCGAGCAGCCCGGTTCGCGCCACTGGAAGCCGGCGTCGAGGAATACCTTGTCGAGCCCTTCGCGTTCCGCTTGCGCCTTCACGAGACCGGAACCCGGCACGACCATCGCCAGACGAATATTCGGTGCAACTCGGCGACCCAGCGTTTTCACCACATAGGCCGCGGCGCGCAAGTCCTCGATCCGCGCATTCGTGCACGAGCCGATGAAAATCTTGTCCGGCTTGATCGACTGCATTGGCGTGTTCGGTTCGAGCGCCATGTACTTCAGCGCGCGCTCGATTGCGTCGCGCTTGACCGGGTCCTTTTCTCGCTCAGGATCCGGCACGCGGCCGTCGATGGACGTGACCATTTCCGGCGACGTGCCCCACGTCACTTGCGGGACGATTTCGGCGGCGTTCAGCTCCACCACGCGATCAAACTCCGCGCCCGGATCGGACGTAAAGGTGCGCCAATAGGTTGCTGCCTGCTCGAACTCCGCGCCATGCGGCGAGTACGGACGATCTTGCAGGTAGTTGATGGTCGTTTCATCGACGGCGACCATGCCTGCGCGCGCGCCCGCTTCGATCGCCATGTTGCAGACCGTCATGCGGCCTTCCATGGACAGCGCCCGGATGGTCGAACCGCCGAACTCGATGGCATAACCGTTGCCGCCCGCCGTACCAATCTTGCCGATGATCGCCAGCACGATGTCCTTCGCGGTGCATCCGCGCGGCAGCGGTCCTTCGACCTTGACGAGCAAGTTCTTGCTCTTCTTTTGCAGCAGCGTTTGCGTGGCGAGGACGTGCTCGACTTCCGACGTGCCAATGCCATGCGCCAGCGCGCCGAACGCGCCGTGTGTGGAGGTGTGGGAGTCGCCGCAAACAATGGTCATGCCCGGCAGCGTGGCGCCCTGTTCCGGCCCGATGATGTGCACAATGCCTTGGCGCAAGTCGTTCATCTTGAACTGCGTGATGCCGTAGGCGTCGCAGTTGTTGTCGAGCGTGTCGACTTGCAGCTTCGAGATCGGGTCCGCGATGCCATGCGAACGGTCGGTAGTCGGCACGTTGTGATCCGACACCGCCAGATTCGCGCTGATCCGCCACACCGGCCGCTCGGCCAGTTTCAGACCCTCGAACGCTTGCGGGCTGGTCACTTCGTGAAGCAAATGACGGTCGATGTAGAGGATGGACGTACCGTCGTCCTCAGTGTGGATCACATGCGAGTTCCACAACTTGTCGTACAGAGTCTGGGCCATGGTCTTTTCAGGTGTTGTGACTGCGGGGGTGTTTTTTGGTTTGATGATTATGCCACGCAGGATCGCGATTTGCGCTAGTGCTTCGAGAAAAAACCGATATAAAACAGTGAGTTAGGGTAGTAGTGGAGCTACCTGTATGGGGAGTACTGGGATGCGCGGTTTAACCAGAATGCAGAAAAGAATCAGCCGCTTAGCCGCGTCGCCGGCCTGTTAAGAAAGCAAATCAGGAAAAGTCAGCCGCGCGGAATAACTGGCCTGATTGCGGCGCCTCGAATTCGATAACCGCAGCGATTGGAGCAGCTAGCCACTCGACAATGCTGTCGGTGGAGGCGCCGGCGCCGCGTGGAAACTCTTCAATGGCAGCAGGACATAGGCTAGATTGCGCGGTCTGCGATAAAAACCGGGGCATCGCTCGCCATGCGTGTCCCGTTATTTTTGTCTTGATCTGTCACATCCAGGTTCTCGGTAAATTCGTGTAGAAACGTCGCCCAACGGACGAATCGCCGAGCATAAAAAATGGGTGTGGGCGCTGATTGCGCCTACACCCGTCGAATGTATCAATAGTTCGTCCCAAGCACCCGCTACAAAGCCCGTCCCACGATCAACGGATCGACCATTCCAATCGCGCGAACATCCCGATTCGCATACGGAAGCTTGTGCAGGATATGGCGCATCGCATTCAGTCGCGCCCGCTTCTTGCAGTCCGAGCGAACCACCGCCCATGGAGAATCGGCCGTGTCCGTTTGCGCGAACATCGCTTCCTTCGCGTCCGTGTATTCGTTCCACTTGTCCAGCGATGCGAGATCGACCGGACTGAGCTTCCATTGCTTGAGCGGATGAATCTCGCGTTCCTTGAAGCGCCGGCGCTGTTCTTCCTGGCTCACGGAAAACCAGAACTTGACGACGTGCATGCCGCTTCGAACAAGTTGCCGCTCGAACTCGGGAACCTGCTGCATGAAGTCGTTGTATTCATGTTCTGAACAAAACCCCATGACCCGTTCCACGCCTGCCCGGTTATACCAGGAGCGGTCGAACAGCACGATTTCGCCCGATGTCGGCAGGTGCTGAACGTATCGCTGGAAGTACCATTGGCCGCGCTCCGATTCGGTCGGCTTTTCGAGCGCGAGAACTCGCGCGCCGCGCGGATTCATGTGTTCCATAAAGCGCTTGATGGCGCCGCCCTTGCCGGCAGCGTCGCGTCCTTCGAACAGGATCACCAGACGCTGGCCGGTCTCCCGTACCCACGCCTGAAGCTTCAGCAATTCGACCTGCAGCGCATACTTCTGCTTTTCGTACGCGTGGCGCGACATCAGGTTCCGATACGGATACCCGCCCCCACGCCAGTCACGCGCCAACTCGTCGTCTGGATGCCGCGATGCGCGCGCGTGCCAAAGGGCCGGATCGCCTTCTAGCATCACGCTGCGCAAACCGGTGGATTCATCCGGGGAAAGACCGTTCATCAATGTCTTGATGGTGTCCATCAGCGTGCCCGGGTCCTGCGCGGCACCCTGCAACACGTGTTGCAAAGTGCTAGAAATTTGCTCATTGGCCGCCTGGACAGCGCGGCCGGTTTCATCGATCTGTGCTGCACGCGGAGTGCGGGTCTCCAGAACGTCGCCGCGAGAGACGCTTCGCACGGCTGAATGGCGGGCGTCGGATTTGTCGTGCTGTGATGTCAAAGTCTGTTCCTTATAACTAGGCGCCCCGTCTCTCTGGTTTAAACGAGGCGCTGCCTGCTTAAGCCGGCGTCGCGGCCTTCTTCAAGACAACGTAGAGCTTGTCCTTCAAAAGCAGCTTTTCCTTCTTGAGCGTTTCGATAGTTCGACCGTCCGCGGGTAGCGGCCCAACCTCCATGTTCTTGATCTCATGATCCAGTTCGTTGTGACGCTGAAACAATCGGGCGAAGTGGGCATCTTCAGTCTTGAGCGTGGAAATCAGATCGCGAAATTCTGGAAACATCGGTAGCACCTCTTGCAGTTTGCGGGCAATGCCCGCAGGGTCAGTAAGCCTGGATATCTTGGCATTACTACACAAGTCACGTGTTGATATGGCTCGTGTTTGCGCGAGTTTTGGCTTGGACGGGTGGGGCTGGCAAGAGCGCGAAGAGCAGGACGGCAGATCGAGAAACATCGAGAAACAATCAGGCTCAAGAATGCAAAAAAGCCCCGGCAAACACCCGCCGGGGCTTCCTTCCAACCACTACTTAATGCAACTTACCGCTTATCAATCGCCTTCGCTTCGCGCGGCGTATCACCGATAAACAACTGACGCGGACGGCCAATCTTCTGTTCCGGATCAGCGATCATTTCGTTCCACTGCGCGATCCAGCCCACCGTACGCGCTATCGCCACCCCGCACGTGACATGCCCGTCAGAACGCTCTGCTATAGCTCCGTCAGTACAGTTTTTGCCGCCTCGTATCCTTGCCCCGCGGATAGTTGTAACCACTTGAGAGCCTCTTGCTTATCAGCTTTAATGCCTTGGCCACGGAGATAAAGTAATCCAAGGTTAAACTGGCCCGCAGGATCACCCTTCTGTGCGGCCGATTTTTCCCATTTCAGGGCTTCTCGGTCATTCCGTGCAACTCCATACCCGTTCATATACATCCAGCCCAACTTTGTATGAGCCAGCGCCAAACCTTGATCGGCAGCTAGCTGTACCCACTTAAACGCCTGCTGATAATCTTGCGTTACGCCGGATCCATCTATATAGAGCTGCCCTACGCTCACCTGTGCCTCAGCGTTTCCAGCATCGGCCGCCAGCTTGTACCAATGAAACGACTTTTGCATGTCCTGAGGAACAGCTTCACCCAATCGATAGATATCGCCTAGATATTG